>NZ_JBFOCS010000085.1:0-20258 GCF_040907905.1 Aeromonas sp. s13
GCGATCGGCGCAATCAGGGTAACAACCATTTTGATGTTGTCGCCCGGCATTACCATCTCTACGCCTTCCGGCAGTTCGATGGTACCGGTCACGTCGGTAGTACGGAAGTAGAACTGCGGACGGTAGCCTTTGAAGAACGGGGTATGACGACCACCTTCTTCTTTGGACAGTACGTACACTTCAGATTCGAACTTGGTGTGCGGCTTGATAGAACCCGGCTTGGCCAGTACCTGACCACGCTCTACGTCTTCACGCTTAACACCACGCAGCAGCGCGCCGATGTTCTCGCCTGCACGACCTTCGTCCAGCAGCTTGCGGAACATTTCTACACCGGTACAGGTGGTAGAAACGGTATCTTTGATACCAACGATTTCTACGGTCTCACCTACTTTAACGATACCGCGCTCTACACGACCGGTAACTACAGTACCACGGCCAGCGATAGAGAATACGTCTTCGATAGGCATCAGGAACGGCTGGTCAATCGCGCGCTCCGGCTCCGGGATGTAGGTATCCAGGTGGCCAGCCAGCTCGATGATCTTCTCTTCCCACTGAGCGTCGCCTTCCAGCGCTTTCAGTGCGGAACCGCGAACTACCGGCAGGTCATCACCCGGGAAGTCGTACTCGGTCAGCAGTTCACGAACTTCCATCTCAACCAGTTCGAGCAGCTCTTCGTCATCAACCATGTCACACTTGTTCATGAACACGATCATGTACGGGATACCAACCTGACGACCCAGCAGGATGTGCTCACGAGTCTGCGGCATCGGGCCGTCAGTCGCTGCTACTACCAGGATCGCGCCGTCCATCTGGGCAGCACCGGTGATCATGTTTTTAACGTAGTCGGCGTGACCCGGGCAATCTACGTGGGCGTAGTGACGGGTAGCGGTGTCGTATTCTACGTGGGAGGTGTTGATGGTGATACCACGCTCACGCTCTTCCGGTGCCTTGTCGATCTGGTCGAAGGCGAAAGCTTTACCACCGAAGTGCTTGGCCAGCACGTTGGTGATAGCTGCAGTCAGGGTGGTTTTACCGTGGTCAACGTGGCCGATGGTGCCGACGTTTACGTGCGGTTTATTACGCTCAAATTTTTCTTTAGACACGACGTAGTCCTTCTAGGTTAAACCCGCCTACCGTCGTAGGCGGGGAATCTTAAATTACTTGGATTTGCGCTCTTCGATCACGGCTTGTGCAACGTTGGTCGGTGCATCGTGATACTTGGCGAATTCCATGGCGTAGGAAGCACGACCCTGGGTAGCGGAACGCAGTGCAGTTGCATAACCGAACATTTCGGCCAGCGGCACCAGAGCACGTACGATCTTGCCGGACGGGCCATCTTCCATACCTTCGATCAGGCCACGACGACGGTTCAGGTCACCGATAACGTCGCCCATGTAATCTTCCGGAGTTTCAACTTCTACTTTCATGATCGGTTCGAGCAGAACCGGGTTGGCTTTCATGAAGCCAGCCTTAAAGGCCATGGAAGCAGCGATTTTGAACGCCAGTTCGGAAGAGTCGACATCGTGGTAAGAACCGAAGTGCAGACGCACACCCAGATCCATAACCGGGTAACCAGCCAGCGGACCAGATTTGAGCTGCTCACGGATACCTTTATCGACACCCGGGATGAATTCACCAGGAATGACACCACCTTTGATGTCGTTGACGAACTCGTAGGCTTTGCCTTCTTCCAGCGGGTACATGTCGATAACAACATGACCGTACTGACCGCGACCACCAGACTGCTTGGCATGCTTGCCTTCGATGTCTTTAACGGTGGTACGGATGGTTTCACGGTAGGCAACCTGCGGCTTACCTACGTTGGCTTCAACCTTGAACTCGCGACGCATACGGTCAACGATGATGTCCAGGTGCAGCTCACCCATACCAGCGATGATGGTTTGACCTGACTCTTCGTCAGTCCATACGCGGAAGGACGGATCTTCCTGAGCCAGACGGCCCAGTGCCAGACCCATCTTCTCTTGGTCAGCCTTGGTTTTCGGCTCAACCGCGATAGAAATTACCGGCTCTGGGAATTCCATACGCTCGAGGATGATCGGTGCGTTCGGGTCACACAGGGTGTCACCAGTGGTCACGTCTTTCAGACCGATAGCAGCAGCGATGTCACCAGCGCGTACTTCTTTGATCTCTTCACGCTTGTTGGCATGCATCTGAACGATACGGCCAAAACGCTCGCGCTTGTCCTTGACGGAGTTCAGCACGGTGTCACCGGAGTTGATCACGCCAGAGTAGACACGGAAGAAGGTCAGGTTACCAACGAACGGGTCGGTAGCGATCTTGAACGCCAGAGCAGAGAACGGCTCGTCATCAGAAGCGTGACGCTCATCTTTGGTCTCGCCGTCCATTTTCAGGCCGTCGATAGCAGCAACGTCGGTCGGAGCCGGCAGGTACTCGATCACGGCATCCAGCATTGCCTGTACGCCCTTGTTCTTGAACGCGGAGCCACAGGTTACCAGGATGATTTCGTTGTTCAGCACGCGCTGACGCAGAGCACCTTTGATCTCTTCCTCGGTCAGCTCTTCGCCGCCCAGGTATTTTTCCATCAGGTCTTCAGACGCTTCAGCAGCGGCTTCAACCAGATTCATGCGCATTTCTTGCGCCTGTTCCAGCAACTCGGCCGGGACGTCTTCGTAATCGAAGGATACGCCCTGATCAGCTTCATTCCAGTTGATGGCTTTCATCTTGACCAGGTCAACAACGCCCTTGAAGTTCTCTTCAGAGCCGATGTTCAGCTGAAGGGGAACCGGAGTACCTTTCAGACGGGTCTTGATGTGCTCAACGCAGCGCAGGAAGTTGGCGCCGGTACGGTCCATCTTGTTGACGAACGCGATACGGGGAACTTTGTACTTGTTAGCCTGACGCCATACGGTTTCAGACTGTGGCTGTACGCCACCTACGGCACAGTACACCATCACGGCACCGTCCAGAACACGCATTGAACGCTCTACTTCGATAGTAAAGTCAACGTGGCCCGGGGTATCGATGATGTTGATACGGTGCGGTTGGAACTGTTTACCCATACCGGACCAGAAAGCGGTGGTCGCGGCGGAGGTGATGGTGATACCACGCTCTTGTTCCTGTTCCATCCAGTCCATGGTGGCAGCGCCATCGTGAACTTCACCGATCTTGTGACTTACACCGGTGTAAAACAGTACGCGCTCGGTAGTAGTAGTCTTACCGGCGTCAATGTGAGCGGAGATACCGATGTTACGATAACGCTCAATGGGGGTTGTACGAGCCATTGTCATCCTCTTACTAAGGCGCTTGTCCCTAGATAATTAAAGGTGCGCAGAGTCAAAAGACCCTGCGCAAGCGGATTACCAGCGGAAGTGAGCGAAGGCTTTGTTCGCTTCAGCCATACGGTGAACGTCTTCACGTTTCTTGACAGACGAACCCTTATTGTCAGCGGCATCCAGCAGCTCGCCAGCCAGACGCTGAGCCATTGATTTTTCACCACGTTTACGAGCGGCATCAACCAACCAGCGCATTGCCAGGGCATTGCGACGTACCGGACGAACTTCTACCGGCACCTGATAGGTTGCACCACCGACGCGACGAGATTTAACCTCGACCGCCGGACGAATGTTATCCAGAGCTTCTTCGAATACGGCCAGGTGCTCTTTGCCAGATTTGGTGGCAATGATGTCCAGGGCGCCATAAACAATGGCTTCTGCAACAGATTTCTTACCGTCAACCATTACTACGTTGACAAATTTAGCCAGCAGCTCTGATCCGAACTTGGGATCTGGCAGGATTTTACGCTGACCAACAACACGACGTCTTGGCATTTCAAATTCTCCGTAACTTCAGGGATTACCCAAAACTAGAAAGCTATCTAACTAGAAACGAATTAACGTTTGGCCTTACTTAACGGAGAACCATTAAGCTTTAGGACGCTTCACGCCATACTTGGAGCGAGCCTGCTTACGGTCTTTAACACCGGCACAGTCCAACGCACCACGAACGGTGTGATAACGAACACCTGGCAAGTCTTTTACACGACCGCCACGGATCAGAACAACAGAGTGCTCTTGCAGGTTGTGACCTTCACCGCCGATGTAGGAGGTGACTTCGAAGCCGTTGGTCAGACGTACACGGCACACTTTACGCAGTGCAGAGTTAGGCTTCTTCGGGGTGGTGGTATATACACGAGTGCATACGCCACGCTTCTGAGGGCACGCTTCCAGCGCCGGCACGTTGCTTTTCACAACGAGCTTGATGCGTGGCTTGCGAACCAACTGGTTAATAGTTGCCATCAAAAGGCTCCTGATAATGACTTCATAAACGTGTGGAAAATCCTCCCCGCAGATACGGGGACGCGAAATTTTATGCCCTGTTGTCTGGGGAGTCAAGATTTATACAATTTGCGTCACAAAAGGGCAATTCGGATCCGTTTGATTTCACGACATCACCTTGAATTTTCTTGAAAATATGCTTCTCAGCCACCCCAGGTGCGCGGGGAACCTTTTTGCGCAATCAGTGCCACCAGACCCGCCATATCGAGCACATTACCCACCCGATGCTGCAAACCGCGAGCTTGCAGATCTTCCTGCATTACATAAAGCGGGATACCCGCCAGCCGCGCGCTCCACTGGGGAGCCGATGCCGCAATCACGGCATCCTGCATCAGTACCAGCTCATCCTCGGGCTGAAGGTATGAGAGCGCCTCTGCCAGAGCCTGACTCTGAAAGGGGGAGTTCAATATCAGATGCAACATGGAGACCTCAAAAGCTGATGTGAGTCGAACATTGTGCCCAGCGCCGAGCCAGTTCCTGGCGCGGCAGACTCTCGACCGGGATCAGCAGATCATCCACGGTCACGCCACGCTCTGCCAGCGAGTCAGCACAAACATAGACCTCTTCGATATCGTAGAGTTCCAGCATTTTGAAGGTGGGCGCGTAGTGGCGCTGCAAAATGGCGGCAGGTTGCTGCTCCTTGAGCAGTTGCAACACACCGTCCCCAATCAGGAAGAGGGCCAGCTCATCAGTCATGGCCGAGGTGGCCAGCAGGGCATCCAGTCCTTCCCGGCCAGCGGCATGGCCATGGGGACCACGACTGCATATAAAGGCGATTTTCTTGCTCATGACTCCCCCTAGAACTGAACCAGTCGATCGGCGGTGAGCGCAGCCTCGGCCAACTGGCCCAGACCGCTCAGACAAAATGGCGCTTGCAGATTGAAGTGCACCTGCCCTGCCCCCTTGGCCTCCTGCTCATCGAGCACACCACGTCGCATGGCAGCGGCGACGCAGACGTCGATACGGATCCCCTGCTCTGCTGCCAGCTCTCGCCACAGACGCACCAGGTCAGTCTCATCGGATGCAGGCAGATGCAGACCGTTGCCGTTGCATACCCCATCCTGATAGAAGAACAGGTGGGACAAGGTATGCCCCTGTGCCAACAGGGTGCGGGCAAAACGATAGGCTGTGCTGGCCGATTGGGTGCCATAGGCAGGCCCCGTGACCAGAATGGCAAAACTCAGACTCATAGCAGGACTCCTGTGCTGACCCGGTCCATTTTACGCCAAAAACAAAAAAGCCCCTGCCAGGAGGGGCTTGATTCGATCTGTTGATCAGAGATGGGCAATCGCCTCGACCTCGACCAGCACATCTTTCGGCAGACGGGCCACCTCCACGCAGGAGCGGGCTGGCGCCGCATCGCCAAAGTAGCGGGCATAGATCTGATTGAAAGCAACGAAGTTGTTCATGTCACTCAGGAAGCAGGTGGTTTTGACCACTTTGCTGGCATCGGCACCGGCAGCTTGCAACACGGCGACCAGATTCTTCATCACCCGCTCGGCCTGCTCTTCGATGCCGCCAGCCACGATCTCCATGGTGGCAGGATCGAGCGGGATCTGCCCGGAGGTGAAGATCATCTCGCCAACCTTGGTAGCCTGAACATACGGACCAATCGCGGCAGGCGCCTTGTCGGTTGCAATCACTTCTTTAGCCATTCATCTATCCCCTTCTGGAATGAGTTACTCGTTCTCGTCTTCACCCTGCTTGCGCTGTCGGATGTAAAGATAAACGGTATGTTTTGAAATATTGAGTTTGTCCGCCACCAGATTGATCGAATCCTTGATATCGAAAATGCCCTTCTCGAACAGCTGGGTCACGATGAAGCGGTTCTTGGCATTGTTGGCCACGGTGGGATCGCGATTGATCTCGTCGATGGTGTTATCCACCGTCTGGGCAACCAGCTCTTCCACGCTGTTGGCGAAGGTCTCTGGTGACTGACGCGCCGCCTGCTGGGGCGTCGGGAAAAATTCGGCCACGAACTCGTGGAAAGGCGCATTGATATGCAGGTTGATGCAGATAAGCCCCACCACTTGCCGCTCGCTGTTGCGAATGGCGATAGTGCTCGACTTCATCAGCGCGCCGGTACGGCTGCGAGCGAAATAGCTCTGGGTGTAATCCTGGCCGGTGCTCTCGATGTCCTTGAGCATGCGCAGGGCGAGATCGGTGATGGGCGCCCCGAGGGTGCGTCCGGTATTGAAGCCGTTGGCGATCTTGATCACCGACTCGTGCAGATTTTCCAGGGAGTGGAGTACCACTTCACAATGCTTGCCGAACAGCTCGGCCAAGCCATCGATGAGCCCATCGTATGAGCGCAACAATTCCCTGTCTTCATCTGTAAAAGTGCGGCTGATCAGCTGTTCTTCGGGAAGCATGGCTTCCTCGATACCGACAGTCATGTTCTACCCCTGTAATAACCATTCAACTTTCCCGAGTTTTAAATTGCAGGGGAGTAAAGTCAACTTTTTTTGATTTTTTACTCTACAACTTTGCTCTGGATCATCCTGAAACCCGCGCTGCGTATACCTTTGCCGAGGAATTGGCCAACAAAAAGGGCTCCTTGAAGGAGCCCTTTTTAATCACGGATGACGAGTTATTCTTCGTCGAAGCTACCGGCTGCGTTCAGCAGATCCGCCAGGTTCTGCTCCGCTTCATCAGCGGTCACCTGCGGGGTGCCAACAGCACGAGCTGCGGCAGCACGCTGGTTGATCCGGCTGTGGTGGTAGGCAAAGCCGGTACCAGCCGGGATCAGACGACCCACGATGACGTTCTCTTTCAGACCACGCAGTTCATCACGCTTGCCACCTACGGCGGCTTCGGTCAGAACGCGAGTGGTTTCCTGGAAGGAAGCTGCGGAGATGAAGGACTCGGTACTCAGAGATGCCTTGGTAATACCCATCAGAACATGACGGTAGGTCGCAGGGGTCTTGCCCTCGGCAACCAGCTTACGGTTGGCAATCTTCACACGAGCCACTTCAACCTGTTCGCCTTCGATCAGATCGGTATCGCCAGCGCTCAGGATCTCGCACTTGCGCAGCATCTGACGAACGATGACTTCGATGTGCTTGTCGTTGATCTTAACGCCTTGCAGACGGTATACGTCCTGCACTTCGTTGGCGATGTAGTTGGCGACCGGGCTGATACCGCGCAGACGCAGGATGTCGTGAGCAGACTCAGGACCGTCCGCCAGCACTTCACCCTTCTCAACTTTTTCACCTTCGAACACGTTCAGGTTACGCCACTTCGGAATCATCTCTTCGTAGACGTTGCCACCATCGGTCGGGGTAATGACCAGACGGCGTTTGCCCTTGGTCTCTTTCCCGAAGGAGATGGTACCGGAGATCTCGGCCAGAATTGCCGGTTCCTTCGGTTGACGTGCTTCGAACAGATCCGCAACGCGCGGCAGACCACCGGTGATGTCCTTGGTACCGCCGGACTCTTGCGGGATACGCGCTACCGCGTCACCCACGCCCACGTTGGCACCATCTTCCAGGTTCACGATCGCCTTGCCCGGCAGGAAGTACTGGGCGGCTACATCGGTACCCGGGATCATCACGTCTTTGCCGTTCAGGTCGACCAGTTTAACGGTCGGACGCATCTCTTTACCGGCGCTCGGACGCTCGTTGACGTCCAGAACAACGATAGAAGAGAGACCGGTCAGCTCGTCGGTCTGACGAGTGATGGTCACGCCATCGATCATGTGTTCGAACTGCAGGCGACCTGCCACTTCGGTGATGATCGGGTGGGTGTGCGGATCCCAGTTGGCAACGGTCTCGCCAGCGCTCACGGCCTGGCCGTCCTTCACTTCCAGCACGGAACCGTAAGGCAGCTTGTGGCTTTCCTTGGTACGGCCCATGTCGTCCATGATGGTCAGTTCGGTAGAACGTGAGGTGATAACCAGTTTGTCATCGCTGTTGTGAACGAACTTGGCGTTCTGCAGCTTGATGGTACCGGTGTTCTTGACCTGGATGCTGCTTTCAGCAGCGGCACGAGATGCAGCACCACCGATGTGGAAAGTACGCATCGTCAGCTGGGTACCCGGTTCACCGATGGACTGGGCGGCGATAACACCGACAGCCTCACCCTTGTTAACCAGGTGACCACGGGCCAGATCACGGCCGTAGCAGTGAGCACAGTTACCGAAGTCAGTTTCACAGGTGATGGCAGAACGAACCTTCACACGGTCAACGGAGTTACGCTCCAGCAGGTCACACAGCTGCTCGTCGAGCAGGGTGTTGCGAGCAACCAGGATCTCGTCCTCGGTACCCGGCTTGATGACATCTTCTGCCACCACACGACCCAGCACGCGCTCACGCAGCGGCTCGACCACGTCGCCACCCTCGATCAGCGGAGTCATCCACAGACCGTCGGTAGTGCCGCAATCGTCCTCGGTGATCACCATGTCTTGCGCCACGTCTACCAGACGACGAGTCAGGTAACCGGAGTTCGCAGTCTTCAGTGCGGTATCCGCCAGACCCTTACGAGCACCGTGGGTAGAGATAAAGTACTGCAGTACGTTCAGACCTTCGCGGAAGTTCGCGATGATCGGGGTCTCGATGATGGAGCCATCCGGCTTGGCCATCAGGCCACGCATACCGGCCAGCTGACGGATCTGGGCGGCGGAACCACGCGCACCAGAGTCGGCCATCATAAAGATGCTGTTGAACGAGGCCTGCTCTTCTTCTTCACCCAGCGAGTTGACGTTACGCTCTTTGGACAAGTTCTCCATCATGGCCTTGGAGACGCGCTCGTTGGCGCTGGCCCAGATATCGATAACCTTGTTGTAACGCTCGCCCGCAGTTACCAGACCTGACAGGAACTGGTCCTGGATCTCGGCAACTTCGGCTTCGGCTGCTGCGATGATGTCTTTCTTGGCATCCGGGATGACCATGTCATCGATACCAACGGAAGCACCGGACAGGGCCGCGTAGTGGAAACCGGTATACATCAGCTGGTCAGCGAAGATAACGGTGTCCTTCAGGCCCTGCTTGCGATAGCAGGTGTTCAGCAGACGGGAGATGAGCTTTTTGCCCAGCGCCTTGTTGGATACGCACTTGATCCAGTTCTGCGGATTGGCATCCAGATCAGCCTGTTCTGCAGCAGTCAGCACCTTCGGCTCGTCGATCAGGGCGTATTCCATGCCTTTCGGCAGGATCAGGCTCAGGATCGCACGACCAACGGTGGTGTTCTTCATCTCGGTGTGTTCACGCAGAGAACCGTCTTCCTGACGCAGGTATTCGGTAATGCGTACTTTCACACGAGCATGCAGATCGGCCAGACCGGCGCGATATACTTTCTCGGCTTCTTTCGGGCCGGCCAGCACCATACCTTCGCCTTTGGCGTTGATACGGGCACGGGTCATGTAGTACAGACCCAAGACCACGTCCTGAGAAGGAACGATGATCGGCTCACCGGAGGCAGGCGACAGGATGTTGTTGGTAGACATCATCAGCGCACGCGCTTCAAGCTGGGCTTCCAGGGTCAGCGGTACGTGGACCGCCATCTGGTCACCATCGAAGTCCGCGTTATACGCAGCACAAACCAGCGGGTGCAGCTGGATTGCCTTGCCTTCGACCAGAGTCGGTTCGAATGCCTGGATACCCAGACGGTGCAGAGTCGGTGCACGGTTCAGCAGAACCGGGTGTTCGCGGATCACTTCGTCCAGGATATCCCAAACAACAGCTTCCTCGCGCTCCACCATCTTCTTGGCGGCCTTGATCGTGGTCGCCAGACCGCGGGTTTCCAGCTTGCCATAGATGAACGGCTTGAACAGTTCCAGCGCCATCTTCTTCGGCAGACCGCACTGATGCAGACGCAGAGTCGGGCCTACGGTGATAACGGAACGACCGGAGTAGTCGACACGCTTACCGAGCAGGTTCTGACGGAAACGACCCTGCTTACCCTTGATCATGTCGGCCAAGGATTTCAGCGGGCGCTTGTTGGAACCGGTGATGGCACGACCGCGACGGCCGTTATCCAGCAGGGCATCGACGGACTCTTGCAGCATACGCTTTTCGTTGCGCACGATGATGTCCGGAGCAGCCAGATCCAGCAGACGCTTCAAGCGGTTGTTACGGTTGATCACGCGACGGTACAGATCGTTCAGATCGGAAGTAGCGAAACGGCCGCCGTCCAGCGGTACCAGCGGACGCAGGTCCGGCGGCAGCACAGGCAGCACTGTCATGATCATCCACTCCGGCTTGTTGCCGGACTGCAGGAAAGCTTCCATCAGCTTCAGACGCTTGGTGGTCTTCTTGCGCTTGGTCTCGGAGTTGGTTTGATCCAGCTCCTCACGCATGGTTTTGACTTCACCTTCCAGATCGATAGCGCGCAGCAATGCCAGGATTGCTTCGGCACCCATCTTGGCGTCAAATTCGTCGCCCCACTCTTCCAGCGCATCCAGGTACTGCTCTTCAGAGAGCATCTGGCTGCGTTCGAGGTTGGTCATGCCCGGCTCGATTACCACGAAAGATTCGAAGTAAAGCACGCGCTCGATGTCGCGCAGGGTCATGTCCAGCAGCAGACCGATACGGGACGGCAGGGACTTCAGGAACCAGATGTGGGCAGTCGGGCTGGCCAGCTCGATGTGGCCCATACGCTCACGACGGACCTTGGTCTGGGTCACTTCAACGCCGCACTTCTCACAGATCACACCACGGTGTTTCAGGCGCTTGTACTTGCCGCACAGACACTCGTAGTCCTTCACCGGTCCGAAGATACGGGCGCAGAACAGACCATCACGCTCCGGCTTGAAAGTCCGGTAGTTGATGGTCTCAGGCTTTTTGACCTCACCGAATGACCAGGAGCGGATCATGTCAGGAGAGGCCAGACCGATCTTGATACTGTCAAACTCTTCGGTCTTGGTCTGAGCCTTCAAAAACTTGAGTAAGTCTTTCACGTGTTTCCCCTGTCAGGAGTCTAACCTCGGCGCCCCGGCTGCCAAAACAGCGGGGCGCCCACGTCAATTCTCGAACAATAAGAGCGAGCTCTTACTCTTCGTCCAGCTCGATGTTGATACCCAGAGAGCGGATTTCCTTCAGCAATACGTTGAAGGATTCGGGCATGCCCGGCTCCATACGGTGGTCGCCATCCACGATGTTCTTATACATCTTGGTACGGCCATTCACATCGTCAGACTTGACGGTCAGCATTTCCTGCAGGGTATATGCCGCACCGTAAGCCTCCAGGGCCCACACTTCCATCTCACCGAAACGCTGACCACCGAACTGAGCCTTACCACCCAGCGGCTGCTGGGTAACCAGGCTGTAAGAACCGGTAGAACGCGCGTGCATCTTGTCGTCGACCAAGTGGTTCAGCTTGAGCATGTACATGTAACCAACGGTTACTTTACGCTCGAAGCGGTTACCGGTACGGCCATCGAACAGATCAATCTGACCGGATTCCGGCAGATCGGCCAGCTTCAGCAGGGCTTTGATTTCGCGCTCTTTGGCACCATCAAACACTGGAGTAGCAACCGGCAGACCCTTACGCAGGTTACCCACCAGGGTACGTACGTCGTCATCAGACAGTTCGGCGATGTTCACTTGCTGGGTGTCCTTCTCGCCCAGGTCATAGACCTGTTGCAGGAAGTTGCGCATCTCGTGCAGCTCGCGCTGCTCTTTGACCATGCGATCGATCTTCTCGCCGATACCCTTGGCCGCAAGGCCCAGGTGCACTTCGAGGATCTGACCGATGTTCATACGGGATGGTACGCCCAACGGGTTCAGTACGATGTCGACCGGACGGCCGAACTCGTCATGAGGCATATCCTCGACCGGACAGATCTTAGAGATAACACCCTTGTTACCGTGACGGCCCGCCATCTTGTCACCCGGCTGGATGCGACGCTTGACTGCCAGATAAACCTTGACGATTTT
Source organism: Aeromonas sp. s13 (assembly GCF_040907905.1). NCBI lineage: Bacteria > Pseudomonadati > Pseudomonadota > Gammaproteobacteria > Aeromonadales > Aeromonadaceae > Aeromonas > Aeromonas sp. s13. The sequence continues at coordinate 12,191 of NZ_JBFOCS010000085.1, forward strand.
CAGTACGCCCGGTGCCAGATCATCACCCTGGATAATCTTGCGACGCTTGTTCTCGAATTTCTTGTCGAACTCGGCTTTCAGCTCAACGTGCTGTTCAGCGATCTGTTCCAGTTCGGTCTGCTTGCCTTCGTCTTCGATGGCCAGTTCAAACCACTTGGAGCGATCGAGCTTGTTCAGACGATCTTCGCTGTAACCGGCGGCCAGCAGCAGGTTGCGGGAGCGGCCGAAAATGCCGTCTTCCAGGATCTTGAACTCTTCGGTCAAGTCCTTCTTCGCTTCCTTCAGTTGCATCTCTTCGATTTCTTTGGCGCGCTTGTCTTTTTCCACGCCATCGCGGGTAAAGACTTGCACGTCAACCACGGTACCGTACACACCGTTCGGTACACGCAGGGAGGAGTCCTTCACATCGGACGCCTTCTCACCGAAGATGGCGCGCAGCAGCTTCTCTTCCGGCGTCAGCTGGGTTTCACCTTTCGGGGTTACCTTACCGACCAGAATGTCGCCGCCCTTCACTTCGGCACCCACATAGACGATACCGGACTCGTCCAGCTTGGACAGAGCGGCTTCACCCACGTTCGGGATGTCAGCAGTGATCTCTTCCGGACCCAGCTTGGTGTCACGGGAGATACAGGCCAGTTCCTGGATATGGATGGTGGTCAGGCGATCTTCCTGAACAACACGCTCGTTCACCAGGATCGAGTCTTCGAAGTTGTAACCGTTCCACGGCATGAACGCGACGCGCATGTTCTGACCCAGTGCCAGTTCACCCAGATCGGTGGACGGGCCGTCAGCCAGTACGTCACCAGCCATCACCGGCTCACCCAACATCACGCAAGGACGCTGGTTGATACAGGTGTTCTGGTTGGAACGGGTGTATTTGGTCAGGTTGTAGATGTCGATACCGGCTTCGCCTGGCATCAGCTCATCTTCATTGACCTTCAGGACGATACGGGAGGCATCGACATAGTCGATTACGCCGCCACGCTTGGCCACTACGGTTACACCGGAGTCAACGGCCACAGCGCGTTCCATACCGGTACCTACCAGCGGCTTGTCAGCACGCAGAGTCGGTACTGCCTGACGTTGCATGTTTGAACCCATCAATGCGCGGTTCGCGTCATCGTGTTCCAGGAACGGGATCAGAGCCGCTGCCACAGATACGATCTGCTGCGGGCTCACGTCCATATACTGGATCTGGTCGGCGTTCATAAAGGTGGATTCACCTTTGTGACGGCACGGGATCAATTCATCTTTCAGACGGCCATCTTCGGTGGTCGCGGCGTTAGCCTGTGCGATCACGTACTTGCCTTCTTCAATAGCAGACAGGTAGTCCACTTCGTCGGTGATCACACCGTCAATGACCTTGCGGTACGGGGTCTCGAGGAAACCGTACTCGTTGGTACGAGAGTACACGGACAGAGAGTTGATCAGACCGATGTTCGGACCTTCAGGAGTCTCGATAGGGCACAGACGACCGTAGTGGGTCGGGTGTACGTCTCGGACTTCAAAGCCGGCACGCTCACGGGTCAAACCGCCCGGGCCCAGCGCGGAAATACGACGCTTGTGGGTCACTTCGGAGAGCGGGTTGTTCTGGTCCATAAACTGGGACAGCTGACTGGAACCAAAGAACTCTTTGACTGCGGCGGAGATCGGCTTGGCGTTGATCAGATCCTGCGGCATCAGGGTGTCCAGGTCGCCCAGGGAGAGACGCTCCTTGACCGCACGCTCGACACGCACCAGACCGACGCGGAACTGGTTTTCAGCCATTTCACCGACAGAACGGATACGACGGTTACCCAAGTGGTCGATATCGTCCACTTCGTCGTTACCGTTACGGATGTCGATCAGGCGCTTCATCACATCGACGATGTCGTCTTTGGTCAGTACACCCGCGCCAGTCTCGTCTTCACGACCCAGACGGCGGTTGAACTTCATCCGACCTACGGTAGACAGGTCGTAACGCTCGGCGGAGAAGAACAGGTTTTCGAACAGCTGTTCTGCAGCTTCGCGAGTAGGCGGCTCGCCCGGACGCATCATGCGATAGATCTCGACCAGCGCTTCCAAACGGTTGGAGCTGGAGTCGACACGCAGGGTCTCGGACATGTAAGCACCGTGATCCAGTTCGTTGGTGAACAGAACCTCGAAATGCTTGAAGCCGGCTTGGGACAGGTTGGCGATCGCTTCCAGGCTCAGCGCCTGGTTGGCGGTCACGACCATCTCGCCAGTTTGCGGATGTGCGTAGTCCTTGGCAGCAACCTTGCCAACAACATACTCAACCGGCACCTCAATTTGGGTAACGGCGTCTTTTTCCAACTGACGGATGTGACGCGCAGTCACACGACGACCGGTCTCAACCACCACGGCGCCATTGGCCACGATGTCAAAGGTCGCAGTTTCACCACGCAGACGCTCCGGCACCAGATCCATCATCAACTTGCCATCTTTTACTTCAAAACCGATGGTCTCGAAGAAGGTGGCCAGGATTTGTTCGGAAGTGAAGTCCAGGGCGCGCAGAATAATGGATGCTGGCAGTTTGCGACGACGGTCGATACGGACAAACAGGTTGTCTTTAGCATCGAACTCGAAGTCCAGCCAGGAGCCACGGTAGGGGATAACGCGAGCGTTATACAGTACCTTACCGGATGAATGAGTTTTGCCTTTATCGTGGTCGAAGAAGACGCCCGGGCTGCGGTGCAGCTGGGAGACGATAACCCGCTCGGTACCATTGATAACAAAGGTGCCGTTCTCGGTCATGAGCGGAATTTCGCCCATGTATACTTCTTGTTCCTTGATGTCTTTGACGGTGCCGGCAGCTGCTTCACGGTCGTACAGAACCATACGAAGCTTGACACGCAGCGGCGCGGAGTAGGTCACTCCACGGATCTGGCATTCTTTTACGTCAAATACCGGCTCACCCAGGCGATAGCTGACATACTGAAGCTCAGCACTACCGGAGTAACTGGTGATCGGGAAAACGCTACGGAAAGCGGCCTCTAGGCCATATTCACCTTCCGGGTCAGCCTCGATGAACTGCTTGAAGGAGTCCAGCTGAATGGACAACAGATAAGGCGTGTCCAGTACCTGGTCTCGCTTACCGAAGTCCTTACGAATGCGTTTTTTTTCGGTATAAGAGTAAACCATAGGGTTCCTCAGCTCGCTGATAAGTGACCCACTCTGTCCCGCGGGACAGCTCTGTCTCAACACCGTTTTGTGTTGGCCCGGACGAAAGAAGACAGTCCGGATTGCTGGTGCACCGAGAGTCGTAAACGGTGTGAAATGCTCTCAGTCTACAGCGCAAAAAGGCTGGTGAACAAAAATTCACCAGCCCTAGCCTGTTTTATCAGGCTAATCTACATAAATGCAGATTATTTGATCTCAACAGAAGCACCGGCAGCTTCCAGCTCTTTCTTCAGAGCTTCAGCTTCGTCCTTGGACACGCCTTCCTTCAGGTTAGCCGGAGCAGCTTCTACCAGATCTTTGGCTTCTTTCAGGCCCAGACCGGTAGCGCCACGAACGGCTTTGATAACGGCAACTTTGTTGGCGCCAGCAGCAGTCAGAACTACGTCGAACTCGGTCTTCTCTTCTACTGCTTCAGCAGCAGCCGGGCCAGCCATTACGGCAGCAGCGGCAGAAACACCGAACTTCTCTTCCATAGCTTCGATCAGCTCAACAACTTCCATTACGGACATGGAAGCAACGGCTTCGATGATTTGGTCTTTAGTGATAGACATGACAAAAATTCCTGATGTTGAATAAACTCAAACAGCCTAAATAGGCGAGAATCAAGCAGCAGCTTGTTTCTGGTCGCGAACAGCAGCGATAGTACGAACCAGCTTGCCAGCAGAGGCTTCTTTCATAGTCGCCATCAACTTCGCAATTGCTTCTTCGTAAGTCGGCAGCGTGGCCAGACGATCAATTTGTGCTGCGGCGATAAACTCACCGTTAAAAGCGCCAGCCTTGATTTCGAACTTTTGGTTCGCTTTGGCAAACTCTTTGAACAGACGAGCAGCAGCGCCCGGGTGTTCGTTAGAGAAAGCAATCAAGGTAGGACCGGTAAATGCGTCGTTCAGGCACTCGTATTCGGTACCTTCTACCGCGCGACGCAGCAGGGTGTTACGCACAACGCGCATGTACACACCGGCTTCACGAGCGGTTTTACGCAGGACGGTCATCTTGTCTACAGTTACACCGCGAGAATCGGCAACAACTGCAGAAAGAGCGCCTTTGGCAGCTTCGTTGACTTCAGCAACAATTGCCTTTTTGTCTTCGAGTCCCAATGCCATTGGCTTAACTCCTGGATTGAATCCGGGTCTATTGACCCAGTACTGACACATCCCCCCTACCTTTACAACAGAGGGGAACGATGCGGTAGCAGGATTCCAGAAGAGAAAGAATCTTTCTCGCTGGGTTTCCGGCACCGTCTACGCAGGAAACATTAAGGCTTTGCAGCCTCCTGCGGTCTTGGACGGAGGTCGAAACCCCCAACCAATCAAGGCGCAAAATTATAGATTAAATTTTGCGCCTTGTAAAACCCATCAATTAGGCCTGAGCTTCCAGAGAAGCTTGGTCTACGGCAACACCGGCACCCATGGTGGTGGAGATGCTGACTTTCTTGATGAATTGACCTTTGGCGGAAGAGGGCTTGCCTTTTTTCAGGGCAACCAGCAGAGCTTCCAAGTTTTCTTTCAGCTGAACTTCGTTGAAAGAAACCTTACCCAGAGTGGTATGGATGATACCATTCTTGTCGTTACGGTAACGAACCTGACCAGCCTTGGCGTTCTTGACAGCTTCGGCAACGTTAGGAGTTACAGTACCAACTTTCGGGTTCGGCATCAGGCCGCGCGGGCCCAGGATTTGACCCAGTTGACCAACAACGCGCATGGCATCCGGGGATGCGATAACTACGTCGAAGTTCATCTCGCCTTTCTTAACCAGATCGGCCAGGTCATCCATACCTACCAGGTCAGCACCGGCAGCTTTAGCTGCTTCGGCGTTGGCACCTTGGGTAAATACGGCAACGCGTACATCACGACCAGTACCGTGCGGCAGTACAGTAGCACCACGTACGTTCTGGTCAGATTTACGAGCGTCGATACCCAGGTTGACAGCAACGTCAACGCTTTCAACGAACTTGGCGGTAGCCAGTTCTTTCAGCAGGGCAATGGCTTCGTTGATGGAGTACTCTTTGGTACCGTCAACTTTTTCGCGAATAACGCGCATACGCTTGGAAAGTTTAGCCATTGTCTTAATCCTCCACTACCAGACCCATGGAACGAGCGGAGCCGGCGATGCAACGTACTTTTGCATCCAGATCGGCACCAGTCATATCCGGCTCTTTGGTCTTGGCGATTTCTTGCAGCTGGGCAACGGTCACCTTACCAACCTTGTCTTTGTTCGGCTTGGAAGAACCAGACTTGATGCCAGCAGCTTTCTTCAGCAGGAAGGAAGCAGGCGGGGTCTTGGTTTCGAAGGTGAAGGAACGGTCGCTGTAAACGGTGATCACGACCGGAGTCGGTGAACCTTTTTCCAGCTTCTCTGTACGAGCGTTGAACGCCTTACAGAATTCCATGATGTTAACACCGTGTTGACCCAGTGCAGGACCAACGGGAGGAGACGGGTTGGCTGCACCAGCAGCAACCTGCAGCTTTATATAAGCTGTGACTTTCTTAGCCATTAGGAAATTACCTCAAATATGGGTTCTAGCGCCTCGGAGACATGCTCCTGCAAACGGCTCCCCAACTAATAAAGGGGCAGCGAATTATAGAGATATTCGCTGCCCCTGACAACCGTTAAACGTACAGAATTCGATCAGCCTTTTTCGACCTGACCAAAATCCAGTTCAACAGGAGTAGAACGGCCGAAGATCAGTACAGAGACCTTCACGCGGCTCTTCTCATAATCGACTTCTTCAACGGTACCGTTGAAGTCGGCAAACGGACCATCGGCAACCCGCACCATTTCACCCGGTTCAAACAGGGTTTTCGGACGCGGCTTGTCGTGGGCATCCTGCAGACGGTTCAGGATGGCATCAGCCTCTTTGTCGGAGATCGGTGCCGGACGGTCGGAAGTACCGCCGATGAAGCCCATGACGCGCGGTACGTTACGCACCAAGTGCCATGTGGTTTCATCCATGATCATCTGGACCAAGACATAACCCGGGAAAAACTTGCGCTCACTCTTGCGCTTCTGGCCAGCACGCATCTCGACCACTTCTTCGGTCGGGACCAGTACTTCACCGAACATGTCTTCCATGCCATGCATCTTGATATGTTCACGCAGGGACTTGGCTACACGGCCTTCATAGCCGGAAAAAGCCTGCACGACATACCATCTCATACGTTGTTCACGTTGTTCAGTCATGGCTTATCCTTACACACCGGTAATCAGGTTGACCAACCAGACCAAGGCACCGTCCAGAACGAACAGCAGCAGCCCCATCACGGCGGTCACCGCCAGCACAATCAGGGTTGTCTGAATGGCTTCCTGACGGGTCGGCCATACGACCTTGCGGACTTCCAGGCGAGACTCACGGGCGAATGCCAGTGTTGCCTTTCCCTTGGTGGTTTGCAGGGCTACTGCACCAGCAGCAGCAATGACAACGACCACACCCAGGGCGCGGACGGCAGCGACAACATCGTTGAGCAGGTAATTACCCACTACAGCGGCCGCCAGGATAATGAAAACCAGGCCCCAAAGCAGGGTATCCTTGCTTCCGCCCTGGCTCTCAGAACTAACACTCATACAACCCACCTGTATCTGACGTAACCAAAGACACAAAAGCCCCGTACGAGACGAGGTATATGGCAGGGGCGGCAGGACTCGAACCCGCAACCATCGGTTTTGGAGACCGCTGTTCTACCAATTCGAACTACGCCCCTACACAAGAAAGCCCCTATTATAGGGGCTTTGCTTTATTTATGTAAGCCAAAGATTAAGCGATTACGCTGGCTACAACACCGGCACCTACGGTACGGCCACCTTCACGGATAGCGAAACGCAGACCGTCGTCCATCGCGATCGGCGCAATCAGGGTAACAACCATTTTGATGTTGTCGCCCGGCATTACCATCTCTACGCCTTCCGGCAGTTCGATGGTACCGGTCACGTCGGTAGTACGGAAGTAGAACTGCGGACGGTAGCCTTTGAAGAACGGGGTATGACGACCACCTTCTTCTTTGGACAGTACGTACACTTCAGATTCGAACTTGGTGTGCGGCTTGATAGAACCCGGCTTGGCCAGTACCTGACCACGCTCTACGTCTTCACGCTTAACACCACGCAGCAGCGCGCCGATGTTCTCGCCTGCACGACCTTCGTCCAGCAGCTTGCGGAACATTTCTACACCGGTACAGGTGGTAGAAACGGTATCTTTGATACCAACGATTTCTACGGTCTCACCTACTTTAACGATACCGCGCTCTACACGACCGGTAACTACAGTACCACGGCCAGCGATAGAGAATACGTCTTCGATAGGCATCAGGAACGGCTGGTCAATCGCGCGCTCCGGCTCCGGGATGTAGGTATCCAGGTGGCCAGCCAGCTCGATGATCTTCTCTTCCCACTGAGCGTCGCCTTCCAGCGCTTTCAGTGCGGAACCGCGAACTACCGGCAGGTCATCACCCGGGAAGTCGTACTCGGTCAGCAGTTCACGAACTTCCATCTCAACCAGTTCGAGCAGCTCTTCGTCATCAACCATGTCACACTTGTTCATGAACACGATCATGTACGGGATACCAACCTGACGACCCAGCAGGATGTGCTCACGAGTCTGCGGCATCGGGCCGTCAGTCGCTGCTACTACCAGGATCGCGCCGTCCATCTGGGCAGCACCGGTGATCATGTTTTTAACGTAGTCGGCGTGACCCGGGCAATCTACGTGGGCGTAGTGACGGGTAGCGGTGTCGTATTCTACGTGGGAGGTGTTGATGGTGATACCACGCTCACGCTCTTCCGGTGCCTTGTCGATCTGGTCGAAGGCGAAAGCTTTACCACCGAAGTGCTTGGCCAGCACGTTGGTGATAGCTGCAGTCAGGGTGGTTTTACCGTGGTCAACGTGGCCGATGGT
>NZ_JBFOCS010000086.1:0-18163 GCF_040907905.1 Aeromonas sp. s13
ACCGATCAGAAGGTGATCGACCTGTGCCATAAGGCCAAGTCACCGGCTGGCCTGACCGCCGCCGTCTGCATCTACCCCCGTTTTATCCCTATCGCTCGCAAGACCCTGCGTGAGATCGGCGCTGCCGACGTACGCATTGCGACCGTGACCAACTTCCCGCACGGCAACGACGACATCGAGATCGCCGTGGCCGAAACCCGTGCCGCAGTCGCCTACGGTGCTGACGAAGTGGACGTGGTGTTCCCGTACCGCGCCTTCATGGCTGGTAATGAACAGATCGGTTTTGATCTGGTCAAAGCCTGTAAAGAGGCCTGCGCTGCCAACGTGCTGCTGAAAGTGATCATCGAAACCGGCGAGCTGAAAGAAGAGGCGCTGATCCGTCGCGCTTCCGAAATCTGTATCGATGCCGGTGCCGACTTCATCAAGACCTCCACCGGCAAGGTGCCGGTCAATGCGACCCCAGAAGCGGCACGCATCATGATGGAAGTGATCAAGGCCAAGAATCCGAAAGTTGGCTTCAAGCCTGCTGGTGGTGTGAAAGACGCAGCTGTTGCCGGTCAGTACCTGGCCATGGCCGAAGAGATCCTCGGCAACGACTGGGTATCCGCCCGTACCTTCCGCTTTGGTGCATCCAGCCTGCTGGCCAGTCTGCTGGCCACTCTGGGGCATGGCGACAAGCCAGCCAACACCAGCGGTTACTAATAGGTTGATGAGAGGGCGGACTGCTGTCCGCCCTGTTAGCCCCCACCATGCGGTGTGCGGGCAAGGATTCAGGCTTGTGTAACGCCAGCAATGGCGGAGGGAATGAAAGATGTTTTTGCCTCAAGAAATTATTCGCAAGAAGCGCAACGGTGAAGCGCTCAGTACCCAAGAAATTCAATTCTTCGTTCAGGGCATTACCAACAACACCATCGGCGAGGGGCAGATTGCGGCGCTGGCGATGGCGGTCTACTTCAAAGACATGACCATGGATGAGCGGGTTGCCCTGACCTGCGCCATGCGCGACTCCGGCATGGTGCTGACCTGGGATCACCTCAATCTGGGTGGCCCGATTGTCGACAAGCACTCCACCGGCGGGGTGGGGGACGTTGTCTCCCTGATGCTTGGCCCGATGGTCGCTGCGTGCGGCGGTTTCGTGCCGATGATCTCCGGCCGTGGCCTGGGCCACACCGGTGGTACCCTCGACAAGCTGGACGCCATTCCCGGCTACCAGACCTCGGTCGACAACGATCGTTTCCTGAAAGTGGTGAAAGAGGCGGGTGTCGCCATCATCGGCCAGACCGGCGATCTCGCCCCCGCTGACAAGCGTATCTATGCAGTACGGGACATCACCGCCACCGTCGAATCTGTCGCGATGATCACCGGCTCCATCCTCTCCAAGAAGCTCGCCTCCGGGCTGGAAGCGCTGGTGATGGATGTGAAAGTGGGCTCCGGCGCCTTTATGCCGACTTTTGAAGCCTCCGAAGAGCTGGCCAAGAGCATTGTGGCCGTGGCCAACGGTGCCGGCTGCCGCACCTCTGCGCTCTTGACCGATATGAACCAGGTGCTGGCCTCCAGCGCCGGTAACGCGGTGGAAGTACGTGAAGCGGTGCGTTACCTGACCGGTGAATACCGCAACCCGCGCATCCACGAAGTGACCATGGCGCTGTGTGCCGAGATGCTTATCTCTGCAGGCTTGGCCAGCGACGAGCGCGATGCCCGCGCCAAGCTGCAGGCGGTGCTGGATAACGGCAAGGCGGCCGAGATCTTCGGTCGCATGGTGACTGGTCTCGGTGGCCCGGCCGATTTTATGGAGCGTTACGACGCTTACCTGCCCAAAGCCGCCATCGTGCGCCCGGTCTTCGCGGCCAACAGCGGTTTCGTAACCGCCATGGATACCCGCGAGCTGGGTCTGGCCGTGGTCGCCATGGGCGGTGGTCGCCGCGCTGCCGGTGACAAACTTGATTATGCGGTCGGTCTGACCGACTTTATCCGCCTGGGTCAAAGCGTCGATGCTGACAAGCCGATCGCGATGATCCACGCTCAGACTGAAGATCAATTTATTTTGATTGATCGAATGGTTAAAAACTCAATATTGATAGGTCCACAAAAACCGGAAGATAGAAACAGTGTAATATCTGTAATTCGAAGTTAAGTTTATTTATCATCACTCTCACATTTTTAATGTAGCTACCTGTAGTCAGGGATTAACCATGTTAATCCCTGAGTCAATTTTTACAAATGGTCTTGAGTCTATTCTATCTTCCATGAATAGTTTAATTTAATCCTGTTGATGCAATCTGCTGTTATATTAAAAGATTCAACTTGCTTTTATTTAGAGGTGCTTTTGTGAAAGTTATTTTAGCATTGCTATCCATGATATTCATTGTCGTCTTGTCGATATATACATCCGTCTATATTGTTATCGGCGACACTGATGCTCCAAAAGATAACCTGAAAGTCATTAACTCAGAACATTGGAATGGAAAGGGATTTGAGAACATTGATGAGATGAAGGAGGATGATAGCTCATCGATAGAACGCTTGTATCACCTTCTATTTAATAATAAGGAGGTTAGAACTCCTGAGGAGCCTATTGATTATGGTATTCGCAATGGCAAAGATTTGGTTGCGTTACCATCGTCAGGTTTGAGAGTTACATGGTTTGGGCATTCAAATGTATTATTGGAGTTCAAAAAGAGTCGAGTCCTTATTGACCCGACATGGTCTGAACGAGCATCTCCATTTAAGGCTCTGGGGCCAAAAAGATTTTATTCTCCTTCCATGAGGCTAGATGCGCTACCTCCAGTTGATCTTATCGTTATATCGCATGATCACTATGACCATCTAGACTATGAGGTAGCGAACTACTTTAGAAGTAAAAAAACAAAATGGGTTGTTCCATTAGGAATCAAGAGCATTCTCATGAAATGGGGGGTGCCAGAAGCTCAAGTGATTGAATTTGATTGGTGGGAAGAAAAAGTCATTGATGGGGTGTTTATTGCTTCAACACCGGCACGCCATTACTCTGGCCGTTTATCAAGGTCTAATCACACCTTGTGGTCGAGTTGGGTCATAAAGGATAGTGATAATTCAATCTTTTATAGTGGTGACACGGGGATGCATCGGGAGTTTAACACTATTGGTGAAAAGTATGGCCCATTTGATCTAACATTAATGGAGGCTGGCTCATATAGTGCCATGTGGCATGATACACACCTAGGACCAGAGCAAGCCGTTATAGCTCATAAAATATTGCGAGGAAAATATTTATTACCTGTTCATTGGGCTGCTTACAATATGGCTCCACATGGGTGGTCAGAACCCATAGAACGAGTGATAAATGCTGCTAATAAATTGAATGTGAAGATTTTAACTCCACAACCGGGGACAACAATCGACAAGGCAGATTTTGATAAACATGGCTTTGTATGGCCTATCAAAAAAAATGAAAATAAAGAATATGAACCTGTTTGGTCGAGCAAGGTGAATGACCTTTTGATGGGAGATAAAAAAGTATTGAACCGGGATGCTTTAAAATAACCTGATAGTATTAGGTGGATTATTTCCTAAAAAAGGCAGTGGCTATACGCCCTCATACTAAAAAACAAACTGCATCCCTTGTGGTGGCCCGAGAGAGCCTTATTTAGTTGATGGATATATCCACAAATGGGTGTGTCAGGAGTGCCGAATAGCTAGAGACGGATATCCGGATGTAGGGCTGAAAAGGGAAGATGTGTGCGCAGGAACGTCATCTTTGCGAGATAGCAAAAAGGCACCCGAGGGTGCCTTTTCACAATCTGAGTGGCTTGCCTATCAGGCAGCGGCTTTCAGCTGTACTGCGGCGGCTTTCTTGTGATCGCCGATCGGCATCACGGTGCGGCCGAACTGCTCGTTGATCACGGTGGCCATGGCCAGGTAGATGGCGCTGGCGCCACAGATGATGCCTTCGAAACCGGCGATGGTGCCGATCAGGGTGCTGCCGGTGAAGTCACGGGCGGCCAGAAGGAAGAACAGCACGGTCAGGGAGGCGAACACGAACTGCTTGGCGCGCGGGTAGTTGATGGTGCCAACCAGCATGAACAGGGTGAACATGCCCCACATCAGCAGATACCAACCCATGTAGGCGTGCGGAGTCGCTTCGGCCAGACCCATGGTCGGCATGACGAGCAGGACAACCAAGCTCAGCCAGAACAGGCCGTAGGAGGTGAACGCGGTCACACCGAAGGTGTTGCCACGCTTGTACTCCATGATGCCAGCGATGATCTGGGCGATGCCGCCGTAGCACAGGCCCATGGCCAGGATCATGGCGCTGATGGGGAAGAAACCTGCGTTATGGATGTTCAGCAGGATGGTGGTCATACCGAAACCCATCAGACCCAGAGGGGCAGGGTTGGCCAATTTTTCGCTCACGTGGCGTTCTCCAAAAATAGAGGTGGGGGTTAACAAAAGACGCGCGATTTTAGGCAGGCTGCGGCGTGCCCGCAAGGGGGCAAGGGGGATAAATCGTAAAAAAACTACGTGATTATTTGCATCAGAGGCCAAATGCTCACCAAGGCAGGCTGTTTGGTGAGCAAAAGGTGTCAAAATAGTTGAGGGGGTGTATTTTTATTACGCTTTTTACGAAGTGCGGCGGCGTCACTGATCCAGTGTCAGGACCACTTTGGCTTCCTTGTCCTCTTCCTTGACCTGGCTGTCGAGCACGAACAGCCGCTCCGGGGCGATCCCCTGGCTGTCGACCAGAAACTCCTTGGTATTTTGCGCCCGACGCATGGCGAGATTGCGCAGGGATTTGGCGGTGATGAGCTGCTGATCCCGCAGCAGGATCACCGCCTGGGCCCGCAGTGCCGCGCTCTCTTCATCCAGATGGAGGCGGTCCGCCAGATCATCCAGATCTTCGCCAAAGCGCTCTTCATAGGCCTGGGCCAGCGCCTCTTGCAGGGCTGAGTCCTGTTCCAGCAGGTCGAGATCCGCCTGATTGCCGGTGAGCTTGGCCAGTACCCGCTCCAGCTTTTGCCGTTGCAGGATGGGGCGCTCCTCGTTGAAGTTGACCTTGCCGCGAATGTTCATGCTGAGCTTGGGTCTATCCTTGAGGGCCTGCGCCAGCTTGACCAGTTTCTCCTGCTGGGTGGGGGTGAGATCGGGATCCCCTGGCAGGAAGGGAAGTTCGTCGAGATCTTCGGTGCCATCGGCCAGCGAGGCGAGCAGCGAGAAGGGGGAGGTGATCGCCTTGCTCAGGGTATTGCCCAGCACATCCCAGAAAATATTGCCGATGCTGAAGTCCGGTTGATCGAGATCGCCCTTCACCTTGAGGTTCATCTGTATCACCCCGTTGGCATCGCTTAGCAGGGCGATGGCTAGCCCCAGCGGCAGATCCTTGGCCTGATCGCTCTTGATCTTCTCGCCCAGTTGCAGCTTCTTGATGGTGATGTCGTTATCCCCCTCCAGCCGATTGCCCTCCAGCTTGTAGTGCAGCTTCATGGAGAGCTGCCCCTTGTCGATGGCATAACCGGCATAGGTGCCCGAATAGGGGGTGAAGGTGGTGAGCTCCAAATTGTGGAAAGCGACCGCGATGTCGAGGATCGGGTTGGCCACCAGCAGGTTGGTACCGCCGCGAATGGTCACTGGCGCATAGCGATCCACCTTGCCGTTGAAGGCGAGATCGGAGCGTTGCCCCGGAATATTGCTGATATGGCGACTTTGGCCGCCCAGCGAGGCGATATCGGCCACAAAATCTTGGCTCAGGCTGCGATCGGCAAAGCGCAGGTTGCCCTGCTCGGTGCGCAGCTGGTCGATGGTGAAACGAAAGTCGGGAGCCTTGCTGCCTGCCTTTGCTTCAGTACTTTTTGCTGCCGCTGGTTGCGGCAACAGCAGCTGTTGCAGGTTGGTGGTGCCATCTTCGTTGATCTCGATGCGGGCGAAGGGCTTGTTCAGAGCAATGTCCTTGATCCGCATCTGCTGGCTGATGCCGTCGTACGTCAGACCGGTGAGAGCCAGGGTGTTGAACTCCAGCAGCCGCTGATTGTCTGCCCGATCGACTACTTTGAGCCCGTTGATATCGAGCCCCCCTTGCAGGGTCAGCTTGCTCAGATCTCCCTGGGCGGTGGTGGCGAGATCAAGTCTGGTCTTGCTGCTCAGCAGCCCGTTTTGCACCTTGATGCGTACCAGATCGGCCAGATAGGGCTGTGCCAGCGTCAGGGGCAGCCCCTGCTGGTTGATGTCGCCGCTTAAGGTGAAAGGAGTCAGGGTCAGTTGGCCATCAAAGGCGAGGGGGCTGCTCTGGTTGAACTGGGTGGCCAGAGTCAGTTTGCTCGGTTGCTCCCCCTTGCTGCCCAGTGGCCCCAGCGCCAGCTTGAGGCCGGAGAGCTGGCGTGCCTGCGGTTTGCCGCTGCTCGATTCGGTGAGAGTCAGCTCGCCCTTGTCGATAAGGATCTGCTTGATCTGCCACTGCCAGGGTTTGTCTGGCGCATGTTTCTTGCCGTTACCTGCTGTCTTTGCTTGTTGTGCCGACTTGGGCGCCGCATTGTTGGCCACCTCTTTTGCGGCGTGGGCCCCTTTGACGGGCTTGGCGGGGGCCTGTTCAATCAGCAAGTCAGCCAGATCCAGCTCCTGCTGTGGGTTGAGGGTGGCCTTGAGCAGGGGCTGTTGCAGGGTCACCTTGCCGATCTGGAGCGACTGTTTCTGGCCATCGACTGCCAGCTCGCTAAGGGCCAACTGGCCGAAGCGGGCAAATTCGTCGCCCTTGTGTTTTTTAAGCTGCCAGTTGTCCAGCGTCAGCTTGCCTTTGGACAATTGCCACAGCACCCCTTGCTTGCCCTCTTTAAGCTGGTATTCCACCTCTGCATTGGCGTGGCCCTTGGCCAGATCCAGCTTGAGATAGGGTGCCCATAGCTGGGCGAAGGGTTTCAGCTCGACCTGCTTGAGGCTCACCTTACCCTGACCCATGCCGCTCATCACATCGAGTTTGCCGTGGGCAGCGAGGCTGCTTTTGCCGTTGATGGCGGCGCTCAGCTGATAGGCGGTCGGGTGATTTGCCTCGGTGCGAAGGTTATCGAGCTTGAGGGTCATTTTCTCCAGATTGAGAGGCGGCAACCAGCCGGGTTCGCTCTCCTTGCGTTGATCCTGATAGCGCACATGGCCGTCAGTGACATTGACGCTGGCAATATCGATCAGCAGCGGGGCGCTGGCTGTTTCGGGCTCGGGCGCAGGGGTGAGCAGGGTGGCCAGCGCATCGGTCAGATTGAGTCGAACATCCCCCTTTTTGTCTGTCAGCCGTTGCAGCAGCACCGCGGGTTTGGTCAGGGTGACGGCGGAAAGCACGACCCCTTTCTGCTGCCAGCTGGCTTGCAGGTCGGGGGTGATAAAGAGCTGCTCAAAACCGATGATGGGCTGCTGCTTGGCATCGAGTAGGGCAGTCGCGCCGACGGTGAGAGAAGGGTTGCGCAGCCCTACGTCAATCTCCCCCAGCGTCAGTTGCAGACCATAGTGCTCGGCCAGCCAGCCGGGCAGATAGCGCTGGATCAGACGGGGGGTTTGCCACAGCAGCAGGGTGATCAGGATAAGAAGCAGCAGGAAAGCGTAGGCAAGGTAGCGCAGCAAGCGGAGCTTGGGGGACGCGGGCTCGGTGGTGTTCATTTGGTGCACTCCCATTTGGTTCCCGCCATGGTACAGAAAAGCTGGATAGTAATCATGGGGTTGCGTGCTGTTGTACGCCGTACTTTGTCCAAAGGCGATCCAGTTCACCCTTTTGTTGCAGCGCTGCCAGCCACTGTTCCAGCTGGGCAGGGGTAATGGGGGCCTCAGGGTGAAGGATGGCGCGGTGTTGATACTGTTGATCCCATTTTTGCGAGATCAGCAGCTGGTTGGCTGTGTCGGGATTGGCCTGCAGATACTGGTTAAGGTACGAAACGTTGAGAATGGCTACCTCGCCGCGCCCTTTGAGTAGCGCTTGCAGGGCGCTGACGTTGTCTTTGATCAGGGTGATATTGAGCTTGCGCTGCAGGTAGAGAGGATCGGCATTGAACTGGCCGACGCCGTAGTGATAGCCGGTCACCCCGATGAGGTGATGGCTGGCCGGATCGTCAAAAAAGCGCTGATCCCGGCCCGCTTTGTTCAGGGCCACATAGACCTCGCCACCACCGAGGAAGGGGGTTGTCATCTTGAATTTATCGGTGTCCCAGCCCCACTTGCTGTCTTCAAACAGCATCAGCGAGAAACGGCCCAGATCGAGCGCCTTGTAACGGTTGGCGGCCGAGGTGGGAACAAACACGAATCTTACCTCTTGCTGGATCTCGTTTAGCTTGGCGATGAGATCCAGCGTCAGCCCTTCATAGCGGGAATCGGGGAGTTTGACCACAAAGGGGGCATAGGGGTATCCGCCAACCTTGATGAGGGGATGGCTCCAGCCAGAGAGGCTGAACAAGAGCAAAAACCAGCACCAATATCTCATGGGATCCCCAAGGCAATAGCTTGCTCCCAGATTCGGTTAATCTGCGCCAGTTTTCAAGCTGTTAAGGGAATTAACACAGCGCTGTTCGGCGGCTTCCAGCTCGGCCATCACCATCTGAATATCCTCCAGTTGTTGGCGCAGTACGCCGCGTTTTGTCTCGATCAGCTGGATCATGGAGTGAAGCTGGGTTTTGCTCGATTTGTCGGTGTCGTACATATCGAACAGCTCGCGGATCTCGGCCAGGCTAAACCCCAGCCGTTTGCCGCGCAGAGTCAACTTGAGCCGGATCTTGTCCCGGTGGCTGTAGATGCGGGTTTGCCCCTCCCGCAGCGGGGTGAGCAGCCCCTCATCCTCGTAGTAGCGGATGGTGCGCGGCGTGACATCGAACTCGTGGGCCAGCTCCGAAATGCTGTAGGTGATCTCCTTGCCGGGCAGGGAACGGGACATGGTCATGACTCCTGTTGCTGGGAGTGTGGCTGGCAGAGGCGGGCACGCAGCCGCTCGGCATTGGCGTGCAGGGCCTGACCGACCCGTGAGCCGTTGGGGCGGCCGAGCTGCTCGCTGACCCACTGGCCGGTAGCCGCCAGTTTGTCGAGATCCACCCCGGTCGTCATGCCTAGGCCGTGCAGCAGGTAGACCACCTCTTCTGACGCCACATTGCCGGAGGCGCCCGGCGCATAGGGGCAGCCGCCAAGCCCCGCCACCGAGCAGTCGATGGTGCGAATGCCGCGCTCCAGCGCGGGTAGCAGGTTGGCCAAGCCCTGACCGTAGGTGTCATGAAAATGGACCGCGAGTCGCCCCGCCGGGATCTCGTGCAGCACTGCATCCAGCATGGGAGCCACCGTGCCCGGGGTGCCGACGCCGATGGTGTCCCCCAGCGAAATTTCGTGGCAACCGAGATCCAGCAACTGCTCGGCCATGGCGGCGACCCGTTTTGGGCGGGTCGGGCCATCAAACGGGCAGGCGATCACGGTGGATAGATAGCCGCGCACCTTGATGCCGAGGCGGCGTGCCTCCTGCACCAGCGGGGCGAAGCGCACCAGCGACTCCTCCACACTGATACCGATATTGGCGCGGGTAAAACCGTCGGAGCAGGCGGTAAAGAGGCCAATCTCGTCGGCACGGGCGGCAATGGCAGCCTGCAAGCCTTGCAGATTGGGCACCAGGGCACCGTAACGGGTTGAGCCCTTGCGCGGCAGTGCCTCGAACAGCGCTGCGGAGTCCGCCATCTGCGGCACCTTTTTCGCAGAGACGAAGGCGCCGACCTCGATGCGCTGCAGACCGCTGTCGGCCAGTTGCTGGATCAGCTCCAGCCGCTGGATCAGTGTCAGCGGGTTGGTTTCATTTTGCAGGCCATCGCGCGGCCCCATCTCCACCAGACTGACCTTGTCATCCGGCATGGCTGCTCCTCTGTTCATGATCTACTCGCTTGTTGGTTGATGGCGTTCTCCTCTAGGGCGGCATCGGCAAAGCGCACCAGCACGGCCCCTTGGCTCACCTGATCACCCTGTTTGCAATGCAGGGCTTCAATTACCCCGTTCCGCTCTGCACGTAGCTGGTGTTCCATCTTCATCGCTTCCAGCACCAGCAGGGGTTGCCCCTTGTTGACTGCTTGTCCCTGCTCGACCAGCACCGCGGCTACGATGCCATGCATAGGGGCGATGGCGCCCTGCGCCTTCTCGTTTACCTGATCATGGTGGTGATTGTGCAGCTGATCATCAGCCGCGAAGCGGATGCGCTGGCCCCCCAGGGTCATGATGAAGGTTGCCTCCGAGCCTGCGACCGTCTGAATGGGGATCTGCTGCCAGCAGCCACCCTGTTGTAGCCGGATATGATCGTTACCTCTCTGGTAGCAACGGGTCTCCCCTTGCCACTCAAACTGGCCGTCATGATCGTTAAGGGTCAATACCCGGCGCTCATCGCCGATCCGTACCGCCGCTGTCCAGCAGCGATCCGGCCCCAGCCGAAATCCACAGGCTTGCTGCCAGGGGGAGGTGCCCGCAGGGCGGCTCGCCAGCCAGAGGGTGGCCAGCGGCCAGGTGAGCTCAGGAATGGGCTGTGCTGTGGTGGGAATGGGCCACTGGGTATGGTGGCCCATGGCCAGGACGTCAGGCTCTTCACAAAGGCGCAGCAAGAGCGCGCCGTTGTGCACCAGCGGCCCGAGATCCAGTGCCGCCAGCGCATCTGCCAGTTTGGCGAACGCCTCGGCGCGGTTCTGGCCGTGGGCGATCAGCTTGGCGATCATGGGATCGTAATAGGGACTCACCTCATCGCCAGCGGTAACGCCGGTGTCGATGCGCACGCCAACGGGCCAGTGGAGCCAGTGGATAGGCCCGCTGGCGGGCAGAAAACCGGCCGCCACATCCTCGGCGTAGAGGCGCGCCTCCACTGCATGGCCGCGCAGCACCACTTCCTCCTGGGTGAGTGGTAGCGGCTTGCCTTCTGCCACGGCCAGTTGCCAGGCCACCAGATCCTGCCCGGTCACCGCTTCGGTGACCGGATGCTCCACCTGCAGCCGGGTGTTCATCTCCATAAAGAAGAACGCATCCTTGCAGAGCAGGAACTCGATGGTGCCAGCCCCCTGATAATGGATGGCTTTGGCTGCGGCCACGGCCGCATCCCCCATGGCGCGACGCAAAGCCGGAGGGATGTCGGGGGCGGGCGCCTCTTCGATAACTTTCTGATGGCGTCGCTGCAAGGAGCAGTCCCTGTCCCCCAGATAGATGGCGTTGCCGAGGCTATCGGCAAAGACCTGCACCTCCACGTGGCGAGCCCGGGGTAGATAGCGCTCCAGCAGCACCAGATCGTTACCAAAGGCGGCCTTGGCTTCACGTTTGACTGCCGCCAGCGACTCGTCAAAGTCAGCCAGCTGATCGACCCGACGCATCCCCTTGCCACCGCCGCCACTGGCTGCCTTGATAAGTAGCGGGAAGCCAATCTGGCTCGCCTGATCGCGCAAGAAGTCCGGTCGTTGATCCGTGCCGTGATAGCCGGGCAGCACAGGTACGCCGGCAGCCTGCATCAGCGCCTTGGCGCCCGATTTGTCGCCCATGGCGAGAATGGCGGCGCCGCTTGGGCCGACAAAGCGCAGGCCGCGCTGTTCGCAGGCGGTGGCAAAATCGCTGTTTTCAGACAGAAAACCGTAGCCAGGGTGGATGGCATCGGCGCGGGCCTCTTTGGCAATCTTCAGCATCTTGCCGGTGTCGAGATAGCTCTCTCTGGCCGGAGCGGGCCCCAGATGCCAGGCCTCATCGGCCAGGCGGGTGTGCATGGCGTGGGCGTCGGCATCGGAGTAGAGGGCGATGGTGTGAATGCCGAGGCGTTTCGCCGTCTTGATGATGCGCACGGCGATTTCGCCACGATTGGCAATCAGCAGGCGTTTAATCTGAGTGTGATGGGTCATGTCTCATCCTTGAAACGGGGACGCCAGGCGGGAGGGCGTTTGTCGAAGAAGGCCTGCATCCCCTCCTGGGCTTCGAGTCCCATCCGAACCCGGGCAATGGTCTCGACAGTTTTCTCTTCGTGCAGGCGGGAAGGATGGGCTTCTATCGCCGCCAGCAGCCGTTTGGTCTCTTTCATTGCCTCCGGCCCGTTGCGGCACAGACGAAGAGCCTGCGCCCGCCCCTCCGCCAGCAGTTGATCCGGTTTGCAGAGTTGGTGTGCCACATTGAGCCGACAGGCGGTAATGGCATCGAACGGTTCGGCACTGAGCATGTAGCGGCGCGCCTGACGCATTCCCATGGCGCGTACCACGTAGGGGCTGATCACCGCAGGCAATAGCCCGAGGCTCACCTCTGAGAGGCAGAAGCGGGCATCGTCGCTGGCCAGCACCAGATCGCAGGCGCAGATGAGGCCCAGCGCCCCGCCATAGGCGGCCCCTTGCACCAGCGCCACCGTAGGGAAGGGAAGCTCATCGAGGGTCTGCATCAGCCGCGCCAGTACCCGGGCGTCTTCGCGATTGTGCTCGAAATCGGCGTGGGCCAGATTGCGCATCCAGTTGAGATCGGCGCCCGCGCAAAAATGTTTGCCCTCTGCCCGCAGCAGCAGGGCGTGGGGGCGTTCGGCAAGATCATGACCATGGAGATGGGCCAGATCATCGAGGCAGTCGAGCAGCCCCAGCATCAGGTCGGCATCAAAGGCGTTGTGGCGGGCCGGGCGCGACAGCACCAGCTCGGCCAGCGGGCCGTGCCGCTCCAGCCGAAACGGGTTCTGGGAGGAAGTAAGTGGATCTGACATCGTTTTGCTCCTTACATCCGGAAGATGCCGTACTGCTCGGGTTCAATGTGGGCACCCTGACAGGCGGCGAGCGCCAGCGCCAGCACGGTGCGGCTCTGGGCTGGGTCAATGACGCCATCATCCCAGAGGCGGGCGCTGGCGTAGTAGGGGTGACCCTGCCGCTCATACTGCTCGATCACCGGGGCACGGATGGCGGCCGCCTCCTGCTCGCTCAAATGTTTGCCCTCGGCCGCCAGCTTGTCCCGACGCACCTGCACCAGCACTCCGGCAGCTTGCTCGCCGCCCATGACAGAGATGCGGCTGTTGGGCCAGCTAAAGAGAAAATCGGGTTCATAGGCGCGGCCGCACATGCCGTAGTTGCCGGCACCAAAGCTGCCGCCGACGATCAGGGTGATCTTGGGCACCCGGCTGCAGGCCACCGCGGTGACCAGCTTGGCGCCATGCTTGGCGATCCCCTCTTTTTCCGCGCTACTCCCCACCATAAAACCGGTGATGTTCTGCAAAAAGAGCAGCGGGATAGAGCGGCGGTTACAGAGCTGGATAAAGTGAGCCCCCTTCTGGGCACTGTCGCTGTGCAGCACGCCGTTGTTGGCGAGGATCCCCACTTCCATGCCGCAAATACGGGCAAAGCCGGTCACCAGTGTGGTGCCGAACAGCGCCTTGAATTCGTCAAAATCAGAGCCATCCACCAGTCGGGCGATCAGTTCGCGGGCGTCGTAAGGGCGTTTGAGGCTGGTGCCCACCAGACCGTAGAGCTCCTCGATCGGGTAACAGGGAGTGGGGTAGGCTGGCTCATCGTAACTTGTGCTGCCCGATGCCAAACCCGAGAGCGGATCATGGTCACTGCCCAGATGGGTGAGCAGGGTACGGGCGATGGCTAGCGCGTGGGCATCGTCACGGGCCATATGATCCGCCACCCCGGAGTGGGCGCAGTGCACCTCGGCGCCGCCCAGTGCCTCGGCGCTGATCTCCTCACCGGTGGCGGCCTTGACCAGCGGCGGGCCGGCCAGAAAGATGGTGGCCTGCTCCCTGACCATGATCGACTCGTCCGCCATGGCGGGCACGTAGGCGCCGCCTGCGGTGCAGAGCCCCATCACCACCGCCAGCTGGGGGATGTTCTGGGCCGACATGCGGGCCTGGTTGTAGAAGATGCGACCAAAGTGATCCCGGTCGGGGAACACCTCATCCTGCATCGGCAGAAAGGCGCCGCCGGAATCCACCAGATAGAGGCAGGGGAGGCGCAGCCGCTCGGCGATGGCCTGGGCGCGCAGGTGCTTTTTCACCGTGAGCGGGTAGTAGGTGCCGCCCTTCACGGTGGCGTCGTTCACCACCAACATACAGAGCCTGCCCGAGACCCGGCCGATGCCGGTGATGATGCCGGCGGCGGGCACCGGCTCGTCATAGACCTGCCAGCCAGCCAGCGCCGACAGTTCGAGAAACGGGGAGCCCGGGTCCAGCAGCTGATTGATGCGCTCGCGGGGCAGCAGCTTGCCACGGGCCTGATGGCGGGCGTTGTTGGCCGCGCCGCCTCCTTGGGCGATCTCGGCAATGCGGGCATGGAGATCGTCGACCAGCCCCTGCATGGCGGATTTATTGGCCGCATATTCCGGGCTCGCCGTGTCGAGGCGGGAGTGGATACGACTCATGCATTTTCTCCCATCAGCTCGCGACCGATGAGCCAGCGGCGGATCTCCGAGGTACCGGCGCCTATCTCGTAGAGTTTGGCGTCCCGCAGCAGGCGGCCGGTGGGGTATTCGTTGATGTAGCCGTTGCCGCCGAGCAACTGGATGGCATCGAGCGCCATCTGGGTGGCATTTTCGGCGGCAAACAGGATGGCGGCGGCGCAATCCTTGCGGCTGGTGCGGCCCTGATCGCAGGCGCTCGCCACCGAGTAGACCAGTGCCCGGCTGCTGGCGAGGCGGGTATACATATCGGCGAGCTTGCCCTGCACCAGCTGAAACTCGCCGATGGCCTGGCCGAACTGTTTGCGCTCACGCACATAGGGCAGCACCACGTCCATGCAGGCCTGCATGATGCCAAGGGGGCCGGCCGCCAGTACCACCCGCTCGTAATCGAGCCCGCTCATCAACACCTTGACCCCGCCGTGCAAGGGGCCCAGCAAGTTCTCCTGCGGTACCCGGCAGTTGTCGAACACTAGCTCGCAGGTGCTGGATCCGCGCATTCCCAGCTTGTCGAGCTTCTGGGCGGTAGAAAAACCGGGAGTCCCCGCCTCGACAATAAAGGCGGAAATTCCTTTGGGACCGGCAGCGGGATCGGTCTTGGCATAGATGACGAAGGTGTCGGCATCGGGCCCGTTGGTGATCCACATCTTGTTGCCGTTGAGCACGAAGTGATCCCCCTCGCGCACTGCGGTGAGGCGCATGCTGACCACATCGGAGCCTGCGCCCGGCTCGCTCATGGCCAGCGCCCCCACATGCTCGCCGCTCACCAGCGGGGGCAGGTAGCGCGCTTTCTGCTCCGGTGTGCCGTGGCGGTGGATCTGGTTGATGCAGAGATTGGAGTGGGCGCCGTAGGAGAGGCCGACCGAGGCGCTGGCGCGGCTCACCTGCTCCATCACCAGCACGTGGGCCAGATAGCCGAGGTTCACCCCGTCATACTCCTCCGCCACCGTGATGCCGTGCAGCCCCAGTTCACCCATCCGGGGCCAGAGATCACGGGGAAAGGTGTTGCTCTGATCGATCTCGCTGGCGCGCGGGGCGATCACTTTCTGGCAGAAAGCCGCAACCTGTTCGGTCAGGGCATTCAGGGTCTCATCCATCTGCATCCATGCTCTCCTTGCGGATATGACAGTCGGGTAGGAAGGTTGGTTCGACCTGCTAACCTAGCTTCACGGTTGGCAGTGGTCGGTCCATTTTTGTACTTCACTTCTGCCACAAGTTTACGTTAGCGTAAACGTAAATCAATTGTTAATCTGTTGTGTGTCGATTGAGAGGTGGTAGTGAGAGCGTCATCAGCTACCACGACAACAACGCCATAGTGGCAGATCCGAATGACCAGTGTGTGGGCGCCGCGTCATAAAGCACTAATGCGGGAAAATAAGCGCGGGGCAACAAGGGAGTGAACGACAAGATGGATTTTACCCTGACTGATGATCAACAGGCGTATGTGGAGGCGGCCGCCGCCTTTGCCGATGAGGCGCTCAAACCCCATGCCGCGCGCTGGGACAAGGAGCATGAGTTTCCGATCCCGACCATCAAGCAGGCGGCCGAGCTCGGGGTTTGTGGTCTCTATACCCCGGAGCAGTTTGGCGGATTGGGATTGCCTCGTCTCGATGCGAGCCTCATCTTCGAGCGCCTCGCCATGGGCTGTACCTCGACCACGGCTTATCTGACCATTCACAACATGGTGAGCTGGATGCTGGGCAGCTGGCTGCCCAACGAGGTTGCCAAGGAGTGGGTGCCTAAACTGGCCAGTGGCGAGCTGCTGGGCTCCTATTGCCTCACAGAGCCGGGCGCGGGCTCCGATGCGGCGGCCCTCAAGACCCGGGCGGTGCGCGAGGGTGACAATTATCTTATTGAGGGCACCAAGGTCTTTATCTCGGGAGCGGGCAGCAGCGATGTGCTGGTGGTGATGGCCCGTACCGGTGGTGAAGGTGCGAAGGGGATCTCAGCCTTTATGGTGCCGGCTAATGCCCCCGGCGTGAGCTATGGCAAGGCAGAAGAGAAGATGGGCTGGAACAGCCAACCGACCCGGGAGGTTGTTTTCAACGGGGTTCGCATTCCTGCCTGTTATCGGTTGGGCGAAGAGGGGGAAGGATTCAAGTTCGCCATGCAGGCGCTTGATGGGGGGCGCATCAATATTGCCACCTGCTCGGTGGGCACTGCCCAGCAGGCACTGGACGATGCGCTGGCCTATGTGCAGCAGCGCCAGCAATTTGGTCACCCGATCAGCGAATTCCAGAGCGTGCAGTTTCGCCTGGCCGATATGGCGACCGAGCTGGCTGCAGCTCGCCTGCTGGTGCGTCAGGCGGCTGACAAGCTGGATCGCGGAGATCCCGACAAGAGTGCCTGGTGTGCCATGGCCAAGAGGTTTGCCACCGATGTCGGTTATCGGGTGTGCGATGAGGCTCTGCAACTCTTTGGTGGCTATGGTTATACCCGCGACTATCCCCTTGAGCGCTACCTGCGCGATACCCGGGTGCATCGCATTCTGGAGGGAACCAACGAGGTGATGCGACTCATCATCGCTCGTCGGCTGCTGGCCGAGCAGGGGTTGGCGCTAATGTAGTGCTGGATGACACCTCAATGGCGCCAGCTTTGTGAGCCAGTCACAGGTTGGTTCCATGCAACTCTGTCATCATGGCTATTGCTCTACTGACAAGGACAAACGCAATGACAAGGATCAGGCTCGAATACAACGGCCACGTGGCCTACATCACCCTTGACCATCCGCCAGCCAATACCTGGACGCTTGCCAGTCTGCAAGCTTTCTTGCGGATGATGGAGGAGCTCGACAGCCGCCCCGATGTGGTGGCGCTGGTGATCCGCGGGGCTGGCGAGAAGTTCTTCTGCGCTGGTGCCGATCTCAACTTGTTTGCCGATGGCAATGTCGAACAGGCTCGCGATGTGGCCGACGCTTTTGGTCGTGCATTCGAAGCGCTGGCCCGTTTTCACGGCGTCACCATTGCGGCCATCAACGGTTATGCCATGGGGGGTGGGCTGGAAGTGGCGCTGGCCTGTGATATCCGCATCGCCGAGCAGCAGGCGTTGCTGGGACTACCGGAAGCCTCGGTGGGGTTGTTACCCTGCGCGGGGGGGACCCAGCGTCTGACCGAGCTGGTGGGGCCTGGCTGGGCCAAGCGGATGATCCTCTGTGGCGAGAAGGTGAGTGCATCCCTTGCCTATGAGATCGGGCTGGTGGAGGAGGTGGTGAAAACCGGGCAGGCGTGGGAGGCCGCCCATCAGATGGCCCATCTGGTAGAGCGCCGGAGTCCGAGTGCCCTGCGCGCCTGCAAAATGTTGATCAATCAGGGGCGCAGCGGTCCGCGCGATGCGGCATTGCCGCTCGAGCGAAGCCTCTTCCTCGAACTATTTAGTGATGCCAACCAGCGGGAAGGGGTGGCAGCGTTTCTCGAAAAGCGCGCCCCGCACTGGCAGTACCAAAAGCCGGATGGTGCAACCCATGAGTGAGCCAGTAAGTATCGCAACCCATCCAACGGCTGATGGCCACCAGATCGGGGTGTTGACTCTCGACAGCCCTGCGTCTCTCAACGCATTGAGCCTGCCGATGATCCAGATCCTGCAACAGACGCTAACCCGCTGGGAGCAGGATCCCGCCATCGTTTGCGTGCTGCTGCAGGGGGCAGGTGAGAAGGCGTTCTGTGCCGGTGGTGATATTCGCTCCTTCTATTACCGCAAGCAGGAGGTGAGCGGATCGGAACTGTTCGAATATGCCCGCGACTTTTTCGAGCAGGAGTATCGGCTCGATCACCACATCCACTGTTACCGCAAGCCCCTTGTCTGCGTGGCGGACGGTATC
>NZ_JBFOCS010000087.1:0-33477 GCF_040907905.1 Aeromonas sp. s13
ATCTCGGCCGCCTTGCCGTTATCCAGCACCGCCTGCAGCTTGGCGCGGGCATCGCGCTCGTCGCTGGCCAAGCCTGCAGAGATAAGCATCTCGGCACACAGCGCCATGGTCACTTCGTGGATGCGCGGGTTGCGGTATTCACCGGTCAGGTAACGCACCGCTTCACGTACTTCCACCGCGTTACCGGCGCTGGAGGCCAGCACCTGGTTCATATCGGTCAAGAGCGCAGAGGTGCGGCAGCCGGCACCGTTGGCCACGGCCACAATGCTCTTGGCCAGCTCTTCGGAGGCTTCAAAAGTCGGCATAAAGGCGCCGGAGCCCACTTTCACATCCATCACCAGCGCTTCCAGCCCGGAGGCGAGCTTCTTGGAGAGGATGGAGCCGGTGATCATCGCGACAGATTCGACGGTGGCGGTGATGTCCCGTACTGCATAGATACGCTTGTCAGCGGGGGCGAGATCGCCGGTCTGGCCGATGATGGCGACACCCGCCTCTTTCACCACTTTCAGGAAACGATCGTTGTCGACCGAGGTCTGGTAGCCGGGAATGGCGTCCAGCTTGTCGAGGGTACCACCGGTGTGGCCCAGGCCACGGCCGGAGATCATCGGCACGAAACCGCCGCACGCAGCGACCATCGGGCCAAGCATCAGGGAGACAACGTCCCCCACCCCGCCGGTGGAGTGCTTGTCGACAATCGGGCCACCCAGATTGAGGTGATCCCAGGTCAGCACCATGCCGGAGTCGCGCATGGCGCAGGTCAGGGCAACCCGCTCATCCATGGTCATGTCTTTGAAGTAGACCGCCATCGCCAGCGCCGCAATCTGCCCCTCGCCGATGGTGTTGTTGGTAATGCCCTGAACGAAGAATTGAATTTCTTGGGTACTGAGCGCTTCACCGTTGCGCTTCTTGCGAATAATTTCTTGAGGCAAAAACATCTTTCATTCCCTCCGCCATTGCTGGCGTTACACAAGCCTGAATCCTTGCCCGCACACCGCATGGTGGGGGCTAACAGGGCGGACAGCAGTCCGCCCTCTCATCAACCTATTAGTAACCGCTGGTGTTGGCTGGCTTGTCGCCATGCCCCAGAGTGGCCAGCAGACTGGCCAGCAGGCTGGATGCACCAAAGCGGAAGGTACGGGCGGATACCCAGTCGTTGCCGAGGATCTCTTCGGCCATGGCCAGGTACTGACCGGCAACAGCTGCGTCTTTCACACCACCAGCAGGCTTGAAGCCAACTTTCGGATTCTTGGCCTTGATCACTTCCATCATGATGCGTGCCGCTTCTGGGGTCGCATTGACCGGCACCTTGCCGGTGGAGGTCTTGATGAAGTCGGCACCGGCATCGATACAGATTTCGGAAGCGCGACGGATCAGCGCCTCTTCTTTCAGCTCGCCGGTTTCGATGATCACTTTCAGCAGCACGTTGGCAGCGCAGGCCTCTTTACAGGCTTTGACCAGATCAAAACCGATCTGTTCATTACCAGCCATGAAGGCGCGGTACGGGAACACCACGTCCACTTCGTCAGCACCGTAGGCGACTGCGGCACGGGTTTCGGCCACGGCGATCTCGATGTCGTCGTTGCCGTGCGGGAAGTTGGTCACGGTCGCAATGCGTACGTCGGCAGCGCCGATCTCACGCAGGGTCTTGCGAGCGATAGGGATAAAACGGGGGTAGATGCAGACGGCGGCGGTCAGGCCAGCCGGTGACTTGGCCTTATGGCACAGGTCGATCACCTTCTGATCGGTGTCGTCATCGTTCAGGGTGGTCAGGTCCATCAGATTCAGGGCGCGCTGAGCGGCCACTTTCAGATCAGTCATTCTGTTCTCCAAAGTCTCGATTTAATCCAGATAACCGGGCACCACCATACCATCCAGCGATGGATGCACAGGCAGTAATCCCCAGCTATACGGGAATGGAATTACAGTGCGAAGGCACCGGCACTATCGGGATGCTATTCAAAACACCCTGCAGGCACTGCGACTGTAAATAAGGCAAGAGCCCTGTCACTTTCTTACAAAAGTGCGGACTTGGTTCCATGAAGACTTGAGAAAGGCCGACAACATCTGACCCGACTTCCCAATCAATTCCATTTGACCGCCAACACCCGATTTCATCGAGTATTAGTCATTGCCAGCACCCTGCTGGCAACGCCTATTTCAGCCGAGATACCCCCTGTTTGCAAGCCGGATTTGCCAATTTCAGAGGTACCTCACATCTGACAAATCCAGGTCTAAAAAAGCCTTACGAAAAGAAACGGGTCAGGATCCATGAGTAGGCCAATCCCCCCAGATAGACCCCGACGATCCCCATTACCCCGGATAAAACGGGAGGCGCCGGGATCGGCAATTTGAGGAAAGAAAACAACAAACCAACTATAAAGCCGGCCACCATCGCCAGTAGCACTTCATTCATATAACCTCCGATTTGACTCATTTTATTATTAGTTTAGATAGGAAAACGGTTGTCACCGCTCCATACGCGAACGCCACGGCAGATGCCGTGGCGTTCGTGTTTATACCCTGTCAGTCAGGCGGCGATTACATGCCGGACAGTGCCAGGAAGAAGCCTGCGATAGTGGCAGACATCAGGTTGGACAGAGAGCCAGCTAGTACGGCTTTCAGACCAAAGCGTGCAATGGTACCGCGGCGGTTCGGCGCCATGGACCCCAGACCACCCAGTAGGATGGCAACAGAGGAGAGGTTGGCAAAACCACACAGCGCGAAGGAGATGATCGCCTTGGTGTGATCGGACATGGCCACACCGTTGATCAGCACTTCGTCTTTCAGGTACGGAGCGAAGTTCAGGTAAGCAACGAACTCGTTCACTACCAGCTTCTGACCGATGAAGGAACCGGCAACCACTGCTTCATTCCAGGGCACACCGATCAGGAAGGCCAGCGGGGAGAAGATCCAACCCAGCAGCAGTTCCAGAGAGAGTTGCGGATAACCGAACCAGCCACCCACACCGGAGAAGATACCGTTGATCATGGCGATCAGACCGATGAAGGCCAGCAGCATGGCGCCGACGTTCAGGGCCAGTTGCATACCGGCAGAGGCGCCAGCAGCAGCAGCGTCAATGACGTTGGCAGGCTTGTCATCCAGCTCGGCATCGGCAGAGCTTTCGTCGTAGTTCGGGGTCTCGGTCTCGGGAACCAGCAGCTTGGCGAACAGCAGACCACCCGGTGCAGCCATGAAGGAGGCAGCAATCAGGTACTCCATCTTCACGCCCATGGAGGCGTAACCGGCCAGTACGGAACCGGCAACGGAAGCCAGACCACCACACATGACGGCGAACAGCTCGGAGTCAGTCATCTTGGCGATGTAGGGACGAACTACCAGCGGCGCTTCGGTCTGACCGACGAAGATGTTGGCGGTTGCAGAGAGGGATTCGGTGCGGGAAGTACCCAGTACTTTCTGCAGACCGCCGCCCAGCAACTTGATGACCATCTGCATGATGCCCAGGTAGTAGAGCACTGCAATCAGGGAAGAGAAGAAGATGATGACCGGCAGAACACGGAAGGCAAAGACAAAGCCGCCGCCACCGAACACTTCAAACATCTTGTTGCTGACCAGACCGCCAAACAGGAAGTCGATCCCGTTCTGGCCGTAGCTGATCACGCTGGATACCGCGTCGGACACGCCGACCAGGATATCGCGACCAACCGGAACATAGAGAACAAACGCCCCCAGACCGGCTTGAATAGCGAACGCACCGACAACGGTACGCACGTTGATTGCCTTGCGATTGCTGGAGAACAGCACCGCGATAAGGACGAGCGTCGCCATCCCTACCAGACCCATGAACAAATTCATTATTATCTTCCTCTAGTAGCACCTAGCTTGTTAGCGAGTTGTTATTAAACCCAACTAATCAAGGGGAGCGCATTATACTAATTAAAGTCCGATAAAATAGAATGCTGGTCACATTTTATCGTTATCAAAATGTCCAAGTGTCACAAAATTAGACAGCAAACGATTTTTACGCTCATTTTTTTTCCTGACAACTAAATCAGGTGTTGCGAATTTGTTTCATGGCTATTGGTCGTGATGGAAAATATGCCGGGCAGTTTCAAATAACACCTTGGCAACATCTGCCGATGATTCCTCCCGCAAGGTCATCAATATTTCCGCTATTTTCGGCAGCGCTTCCGGGGTATTCCGGGTGCCTTGCTCACCTTGTAAGGGCATATCGGGCGAATCGGTTTCCAGCACCAGAGCCTCGAGCGGCATAGCCCGAAATACCTCTCGCGTCTTGTTCGCCCGTTCAAAACTGATCACCCCGCCCACCCCGAGTCGAAAGCCCAGTTGCCAGAAAGTCTCCGCCTGCTGCAACGAACCGCTGAAAGCATGGATCACCCCGCCACGAGGCGGCTTGAAGCAGCGCAACAGCTTGGCCACAGTGTCATTGGCACGCACCGAGTGGATCATCAGGGGAAGCCCGGCATCTGCAGCCAGCCGGATCTGAGCCTCAAACAGCGCAAGCTGCCCCTCCTGCGGCACGTGAGAACGGAGGTCCAGCCCACACTCGCCTATGGCCACCAGCCCGGCAGGCTGGCTCATCACCAACGCTCGCAACCGTTCCATCACCCCCTCATGCTGTTCACCGGCATACCAGGGATGAACGCCCAGACCATAAAAGAGGCCGTCATGCTGATCTGCCAGTGCCATCACACGAGTCCAGTTATCTTCTGCGATGGCAGGAATGATATACTCCGTCACCCCCAATGCCCGACAACGGGCCAGCAGCGCCTCCCTGTCCTGGTCGAATACCGGAAAGTCGAGATGGCAATGGGTATCTATCAGCTGCATATCACTCACACCTGTTTGCGGTATTTAATGGGTCATTGAACATGATGAACAACAAAAACAACGGCTTTACCCTGATTGAACTGGTGTTGGTGATCATAGTGCTGGGGATCCTGGCCGTCACCGCCCTGCCCCGCTTTATCAATATCAAGGATGATGCCCTGAAAAGCACGGTCTCGGCGACCGCAGGCAGCTTTGCCAGCGCTGTTCAGCTGGCTCATGCTGGGTGGGCGGTGAAAATGCAGGGACAAGCAATCGCGCTCTACAATCTGAGCAGCTTTGGTAAAGGCAAATTGGATATCAATCGCTATGGTTGGCCGGTGGGTTCCGAAGAAGATTACAACAAACCGGTAGACACCCCTTATCAGCCTGGCTCTGGTAACCATATATCGGTTAGCAACCCGTCAGACTGTAAACTGCTCTTGACCGATCTGCTTGATGGCGGCCAAACCGCTGCCCGCATAGACCCTACTGACGTTGTTATTCCAGACGGTGTTGATTACCTATCCACCCTAATTACGACAGGCTATGCAGACGAAGATGAGCCCAATAAAAATCACAACAACTGCCGCTATATCCTGCGCGACTCAATTGGCCGCTTCCAGACCAGCTCGGATTATCGAAATGGCCTTGGCTTCGAGTACAACAGTGTTACCGGTGCCGTGACCCGCAATTTTGATTGAGCTCAGCCTCTTCTGCACAAGCTCGCTCTTTGCTTGAATCATCATCATAACGAACCGGCGTGCAGCAGCGCCGGTTCTCCTGGGTGAGCCCCCACTCCTCGCACCACGCGTCATAACGGGCCAGCCAACGCAGCAATACCCCTTTCATCGTCACACCTCCGCCAACAGGTTCAGGTCAAAAACCATCCTAATCAGAGTCGGCAAGGTGAGCAAGCCATCCCCACTATTGCGGTCGGGCGAGATAAAAAAGAGCCGGTCAGCATGGCTGACCGGCTCTTTTAAGATTCCCTGAAGAGGTTACACGATGAGCGACAGCTCATCAGCCTCACAGACTCTTCAGCTTCTCTTCCGGCAGGGCCAGCTCGTCGTTGTGGTTGACGCCGATACCGCGCTCCAGCACATGACGGGCGATGGCGTGCGCCTCTTCCAGCGAGTGCATGCTGTAGGTGCCGCACTGATACTCGTTCAACTCGGGGATCTTGGCCTGATCCTGCACGGTCAGCACGTCGCTCATGGCCGCCTGCCAGGCTGCGCCAACACGGGCTTCGTCCGGCGCGCCGATCAGGCTCATGTAGAAACCGGTACGGCAACCCATGGGGGAGATATCGATGATCTCCACGCCATTGCCGTTCAGGTGATCACGCATAAAACCGGCGAACAGGTGCTCCAGCGTATGGATACCGCGCTCGGAGAGGATCTCCTGATTCGGTACGCAGAAACGCAGGTCGAACACGGTAATGGTGTCCTTGTTCGGGGTCTGCATGGT
Organism: Aeromonas sp. s13; assembly: GCF_040907905.1. Taxonomy (NCBI): domain Bacteria; kingdom Pseudomonadati; phylum Pseudomonadota; class Gammaproteobacteria; order Aeromonadales; family Aeromonadaceae; genus Aeromonas; species Aeromonas sp. s13. Next base: position 6,256 of record NZ_JBFOCS010000087.1, read on the forward strand.
CTTGGCCACACGCACCGCTGGCGCTTCCATACGGGTGTGGTCAACGGTAAAACTGTCCAATAACGGCATTTCTGACTCCTGATTTGGTTACCAGAACCAGCCCCCACGGGAGAGCTGATCCTTGCATTGACGGTACTGGGCGCCGTAGCGCTGGGCGCGAGCTTCCACTTTGCGAGAGGTCTTCATCAACCACCCCTTGCTGCGATAGCTGCCACGCCGGTAGCCACCCCACCCTTCGTGATAGTTGAGGTACTGGCCATAGGCATCCCACTTGGAGGTGCCATTTAGCCGCTGGGCCTTGTTAGTGTACCAACCCATAAAATCGATGGCGTCGGCAAAATCATCGCGGTCACTCCAGCTGTTGCCGGTTTCCCGCTGGTAATCAGCCCAGGTTTCATCTTTGACCTGAGCATAACCATAAGCCGAACTGGCTCGCCCGGTCGGGATGAAGAGGAAATACTGCATCGGCGGCTGGGCATCATGTACGTAAGAGGACTCCTGATACATCATGGCCATCACCACATGGATCGGCGTCCCCCATTTCTCGTTCATCTTGAGCGCGGCCTTGTGCCACTCGGGTTTCTCGCGAAAGATCTGGCACAGATTCTCCGGCTGAGCCGGTGGACGGGTACTACAGGCGGTCAGGCCCGCCAACAGGCTGGCGACCACAGCAAAACGCATCCACCCCATCAAATGAGGTCGCGCTTCACGCCTCTGGTCAGGTAAAGAGATAGCCAAGGTCAGATCGCGTCTTCGTTCTCTTCGCCGGTACGGATACGAATGACACGCTCCACCTCGCAGACGAAGATCTTGCCATCACCAATCTTGCCGGTACGGGCGGTGTTCTGGATCGCTTCCAGGCAGGCATCGAGATCCTCGTCCTGCACCACCAGCTCCACCTTCACTTTCGGCAGGAAGTCGACCATATATTCGGCGCCGCGATAGAGCTCGGTATGGCCCTTCTGGCGGCCGAAGCCTTTGACTTCGGATACGGTCATGCCGTTGATGCCGATCTCGGCCAGGGCCTCGCGCACATCGTCCAGCTTGAACGGTTTGATGATGGCTTCAATCTTCTTCATGGTGACTCCTTACCAGTTCTGTTTGCCGAACCCGGATGTAATGGGGTAACGGCGATCCTTACCAAAGTTGCGAGCCGTAATGCGGGGCCCGACCGCCGCCTGACGGCGCTTGTATTCGTTGAGATCCACCAGCCGGATCACCTTGCGTACCACCGCTTCCTCGAACCCTTCGGCCACCATGTCGGCAACCGAGGCATCCTCTTCCACATAACGCTTGAGGATGGCATCAAGGATGTCGTACGGGGGCAGACTGTCCTGATCCACCTGATCCGGCGCCAATTCTGCCGAAGGCGGACGGTCGATAACCCGCTGAGGGATAACGTAGTCGACCGAGTTGCGATATTCGCACAATTTGAAGACCAGCGTTTTGGGCACATCTTTCAGCACGTCGAAGCCGCCCGCCATGTCACCGTAAAGAGTCGCATAGCCGACCGCCATTTCGCTCTTGTTGCCGGTGGTCAGCACGATGCGACGCCGCTTGTTGGAGAGAGCCATCAGCAGCACACCGCGGCAGCGGGCCTGCAGGTTCTCTTCTGTGGTATCGCGGGCGGTACCTTCAAACAGCGGCGCCAGCTGGGTCATAAAGCCTTCGAACATCGGCTCGATGGAGATGACGTTGAACTCAACCCCCATCCGCTCGGCCTGCTCCTTGGCATCTTCCACACTCATCTGTGCTGTGTAGCGGAATGGCATCATCACCGCCTGCACCTTGTCGGCCCCGATGGCATCGGCCGCGATGGCCAACGTCAGCGCCGAGTCGATCCCACCGGAGAGACCCAGCACCGCGCCGTGAAAGCCGTTCTTGGTGACATAGTCGCGCACTGCCAGCACCAGCGCCTGATAGGTCTCGGCCAACGGTTCCAGCGGCGCAGCGGGTTCCCGCTCCTTCACCGGCTGGCCATCAGCAAAACGTACCAGCGCCAGCTCTTCGGCAAACGGGGCCAGCTTGTGAGTCAACTCACCCTGGCTGCTGAACACCTTTGAGCAGCCGTCGAAAATCAGCTCATCCTGACCGCACACCTGATTGAGGTAGACCAGCGGCAGACCGGTCTGATCGCAGCGCTCCGCCATCAGCTCGCGGCGGATCCAGGGTTTCTCCTGATCGTAGGGCGACGCATTGATGGTGAGCAGCAGCTCGGCACCCGCCGCCTTGGCGGCCAGCGCCGGACCCGGCTGCCACAGATCTTCACAGATGAGCAGCCCCAGCTGGTGACCCCGGAACGGCACCACGCAGGTCTCGGTCGCAGCGGTAAAGTAGCGCTTCTCATCAAACACGCCGTAGTTGGGCAAATCCTGCTTGAAGTAACGGGCAATCAGCTGGCCCTGCTCATAGAGGGAAGCCGCGTTGTAGAGCGCCTCTCCTTCACGCCAGGGGTGCCCTACCAAAATGGCACAGTTGCCCTGCCATGCGACAATCCGAGCCAGCGCGGCTTCGACCCGGATCATCAGATCGGCACGCAGCAACAGATCTTCCGGTGGATAGCCGGTCAGGACCAGCTCGGAGCAGACCAGCAGATCGGCTCCTTGCTGTTCGGCTTGAGCTGCCGCAGCGAGCACTTTGTCAGTGTTATCTTCGATGGCGCCTACCGTCAGATTCAACTGGGCAAGCATCAGAGAGAGGGCTTTTGCCATGGCGATGCATCTTGAATTCGAAAATGATGGGGAATGATAAAGAAAAGGGGGGCAATCTGCCAGTTCAAGACGGGCGTAACCGTGTGACAGCAACCAGCGGGAAGGATAAGCTGTAGATAGTCACGGAACGACAGGCCTTCGCAGATATGAAAAACGCCGGATTTACCCTGATGGAGTTGATGATAGCCATTGCGCTGGGCGTCATTCTGTTGGGGATTGGTATTCCTTCTTTGGGCTCTCTGCTTAAAGACAGCACGGCTAACTATGAAAGCGAGCGGTTGATTAAGCTCCTGCGCTTTGCGCGCACCCACGCTATCAGTGACCAACAAACCGTCACCGCATGCCTAATAAACAACAATAACGAGTGTGTTGAACAGGATCCGGTTCAATTATTGGTTTTCATCGATGATGACGGTAATGCCGAGCTGGACGAAGGGGAAGTAGAACTCGCACGTACACCAGCTTTTACTCCAGATGCCACCATCAGTTCAACCAGACCCCGAGTCTTGTTTGCCGCTGATGGAACCAGCCTAGGTACCAATATGACCGTAAGGGTCTGCATCAGCGAAGAACCCAGAGTTGATGTTATAATCGCAGCATCAGGTCGCAGCAGTAAATCCGAAACCACCAGCATTTGCCCTTGACCACTATCTTGGCTGCAGTTTCTCTTGCCGTTGCGCAGCCTCAAGATTAAATGGCTGTTCGGTTGACTGGCACTCGATAACTCTCTTCACCATCAGGAGTTGCCCATTCAGTTCAAACCCTTTCTTTTGAAAGACGATTTCAGCACTCTGGCTATCCTTTATCGTTCCCTGAATAACGACATAGGTATCATTTGCCAACTCGACATAGCATTTTCTATCCACGACAGCATAGACATTGGCCGCATTTGACAACGCCATCAGCCAGAGGATCATTTTCATTGTGGCTCATCCTCATACAGGTATATTTTCTTGGGCGTCATATCCATTTCAGCCTCCTCCGCACCTTCCGAACACTCCCCCTCGCCGGTACAACGCTCAGGAACCCCTTCTCCTTCGTCTTTGAGAATCACCTCTTCACCCGGGGCACCACCAATAATCCGGATCTTTGAATCATCACCAGCATGGATCACCAGATCATCGGCCACCTTGTTATTTACTTCCACATAGCGTTCCGGGATTTCATTACCATCCTGATCCACCACATATTTGAAAGAGGTACCGTAATGCATGTCGACCATATACTGCCGCATGGCGCCTATCGACTGGATCGTACACTCCTCGAATGACTGAACCTGCGGCAAAAAAGAGGTGAAATAGAGCTTGCCTTGCAGCACAACCCCAGACCCCATCGACTTCTCTCCTGACTCGGCTAGCCAATATTTCCAACCCAATTTACTGGTAATGGCAGCTCTCAAACTAAGCAGGTCATTGGTGTCCGTGACACCAGCCAGAGGATCCACCGATACGTCATACAAGTCCGTCATCGTGATAGGGGCTGGAGCAGCAGTGTTATAACTCTTGGTAACTACCCCGTAGTCACGCAACATAAAATAGGCGTTTTGCACGGTAGACTCGGACGATGGGCGGTTTCGATCACCAGAACCAATCAACACTGCATCGAATGGCCTATCTTTGAACGAGAAATAATCTTCGCCACTAATTACCGTCTTGGTCACTTGCTTGTTTATAGTACGTACCAATACAGGCTGAGTGAAAAAGCGGCGGTCATTAGCCTGTACATCATCAGACCCAAGACTGGCAAACTTGAAAATACTCCAGGAGCTAGTACTGGTTGAAGGCATATCCAGGCGCCAGATATTGCCGCCTGTATCACCAGCATAAATTCGGTCAGTTTTCCCATCACCATCACTGTCTAGAGTGGAAACTGACCCCGGCATGCTATCAACCATCGCAGTCACCTGCTTGTTGGTACTGGAGCCAGCTCCAGGTGTTGCGCTGAACACAAGAGCACCACTATCGGCATCGACCATGTAGACGCCCATACCCTTGCTGTCAGAGCTACCTATCCCGACTTTACTCTTATTGGCATCGTAACCACCGGAAAAAACCATCACCAATCGCTTGTTGCTCGGAGGAGCATCCCAAGGAATATAAGCCACCTCCGGTACTGACCAGGTTTCCCCCAGTAATGAGAAGCCCGCAGTCTGACTATTGATCGTCCATTTCAAGCTGGGGGCATCTGGATTGGTAATATCGAGTGCATAGTAGCTACTACCACCCCCTCGCAAACCGAAAAGCAGCCAGACAAAGTCTCCCTCGGATGCCTTGATAACACCATTCCTGTTGGCATCCTTGATCAACGCAACCGGTGAAGCATCAACACCGTAGATATGATCGCCAGACTCGGCATTGAGACGTAGAGCTTCTTGCCTGGGCAACAGTTCATAGGGGATCATGGCCCAGCTTTCATCAACCGTACTACCGAGATCTTTGAACATATGCAGGAAACCAGCATTGGTTCCCATAAGGATCCGCAAATCAGGGGTACAGGTACTCTGGCCTGAAGCAATGGAGCAACCATAATTGACCACCAATGGACGAGAGTGCAGGGGGTCTCCCACTATGTATGGCCGAATGGTGGTACTGGCATCATAATCTTCATCGTCCACATCGACACCTTTTGTCCAGTCGATCTGTCCGTCAAGCTCGGTGGCACTGGCTAACCGCATGTAGCTGGCCAAATTGTCGGCAGAGCCTGCGATCGACACCAAATTGGCTTTGTTAAAAGCGTCCAATCGCTTGGGCGATGCAACCGTATTGATCACATAAATATTGCGATTGGTCTTCTCTGCCAGCATGGACTGCACACCGCCCTTGGCAACCAGATTGCCATCCCGTTCCGATGACCAGTAGGTCTGAGCCTGATCCAGAATGGAACCATCTACCTTGATGGCGGGCAAACCGTTAACATCTGCCACATACCCATCACCAGACAAAACCAGCTTCTTCAGGTTACCCTTCCAGCGCGGCCCGGTATCAGGCTCGAACATGGCGTAATAGATATTATCGAGGCTGCGAGTCCGGTCAAAGTTGTTAGTGGTGATAGCTGGCGACACCAGAGAGGTGTTTATCCGCAAAATGGCTAACAGGGAAGATCGCAACGCCTGTGTGAGCGCTTCAGCACTGACCGCAGGGTAATATTGGCCACCTCCACGTCTCGCCGTTTCTGCCAGCAGATTGCCCGCCCCAGAGATCGCGTCATCACCAAATCCCACGGTAAACGTGGTAACAGTCTGCTTGCCGGGCGATGAAGTATTTACATCCTTGTTCTTCATGTAACCAGCCATCGCGGCCAGATAGCTCTTGGAGGTGCCGGAACCATATCCCACTGTTGAGCCGTAGGCAGCCCGTTCATCTGCACTTAGCGAATCCGTCAACGCCTTTACTGCACTGTCAGCAGCCGTATCGCTGGTAGGCGCTCCATCAGTGACATAGATGACATAGCCATTATTTGAACATTTGTCATAAGGCGAGGTGTAAGTACCTTCCGGCTCTTCAGCAAGCTTGTCCCGCGTACCACCTTGCTTGCCATAAAGTACAGATTGCCCTCCATAGAAACGGTAGGCTTCATAGAGGGTTTCACATAATGGCGTATTGGTCGTAGCCGACAGGTCTTCCACAGTATTGAGCAAGTCCTGTTCGGCAGTAATGGTGCCGACAATATCGTCGTTACTGAGGATGCGGCGTACCACTCTGCCACCATTGGTGCTGGTACTATTGTTGGTATTGAATATGGCCAAGCCGAAATCAACCCCAGGAGTGGAGGAGATCACCGACTTGACCGCATCCTTGGCGATACGCAAGCGTGATTCAACGGCATAACCCGTCGGCCCGTAATACCAGCGGATATAGTTGGCAGTGTAGAGAGTTACACTGGTATTGCTACCCGATGTGGCATTATTCGCATTAGCTGTGTAATACCACTCGCCGCGAGTGTTGCTGGTTTTGTCGACCGGATAACCATCGCCGACCGCCCCCACCACCAGCGTTCCGTTGAAAGGATTGGCAGGATTGCGGTTCTGAATATCCTGCTTGCAGTCGACAATGGTGATGTCATCTTCGTACTTGCCAGAGATGGTCTCCCAATCCCCCTGACGAGGTAATCCATTGCGATAACTTGAATAGACATACGTCCAGACTTGGGACTGAAAATAACCGACCGTGCTTAGGGGGGGCTTTGATGAGGCGCAAGCATTGATGCTGTCGCGAAAACGCTGATAACTATTGATGGCGGGCACAGAACCATCGGTCGAGTAATAGATATAATTACGCGAATTACTGGTATCAGGATCCCGGCTCAGCGCTGGATAGACAGTGGCAGGATTATACTTTTCCCGCTCCAGCTCCATGGTTTCGGCCATACTGCCAGAGTTGTCGAAAATGATCAGCACCTTGGGCCGATAATCTCCCGCTTTCGAAAAGTCATAGATGAACAGTTCGGTATCATCCGAGTAAGCATCGCTGGCAACAGCTGGCACACTAAGTGCACACAGGGCCATCAGCCACAGTTTTCCATGATGTAACATCGCTGTCGCTCCTATTCAGCCGTCTTTAACAATGGCTGTTCGACTCCAACCGTCCACGTCATAGGACGCCCCTGTTTTCCGTACGCTTGGCTTGCCTCGAGCTCTACATAACGGCAGGCTGGTATGACGTTCTTGCTGGTCGCGTCAAATCGGCGCTTGCACACTGTTTCACTTCTATATTGCATGGTGGCGTTACCCATAGAGCCACTCACTGTTGATGTTGCCGTCGAAACCGAAGGCATCTGAGCAATCTGGGTAGCAAGCCCTGCTTGCTGCATGGCGCCACCTATGATGCCCTCTACTCTGTGTTCGACTTGCTGTAACGCTGCCGCCGCTCCACTAGCACGTAAATCCATGCCCCCAGATTGCATCAACACCACGGCAATCAAAGTCAAAGGGGCCAGAATCACCAGCGCCACGATCAATGCCACGCCACGTGAATGCTTCACTACCCACCTCCCGCCATCACCATGGGATTACGCAGTACCACAGTACTTTCCAGCAACAAGCGTCGAAACCCATCCCCATTGCCAGCCACGCTGATATCTCCCAGTTGATAGACATTGTTGTTGGTATAGCGACTGGATGCCTGCAGCGAGCGCACAAGCAAAAAAACACGGACTGCGATGACCCGCCCCTCGCCCCACTCTTGCGAGGTGACTGCATCTATGGCGGAAAACTTGTCTACACGACCATCCGGCACATTGCTGGTATCGACCCCAAACAACAGCACCATGCGTTCAATACCATCAACCAAAGCCCCAGATATCAACCAAGAACCGCCATCAGCAGTGAGGATACGCTTGCGCAGTTCAAAACCACCACGACCATTAGGCGAGAGGTAATAGACATGATGCTGGTACTCCCAAATCTGACGCATCGGCATGGCCGCCTCGGAAGGCGCAGTCTCATTACCTCTGAATAAATGAGCCTGTTGAGTATTGGTGGCCATATAGAAACGATTGGCATCTAGTCCTCCTGTCACCGGATTGCCAATCAGGCGCTTGATACTGATAACATCCGAGCCAGCAACGCGAGTAGAAGATGAGATACAGGCAAAACCACTCATGGTGCCTGCAGCACTGATATGAGTAACCCACAGCGGGCGTACTGGAAAAAGGTTGGAGGGTAGACTCCCTTCATTTCTCTCATCCAGACAGTCATTTGTCACGGTAGCATCAGCAGACAAAGTGAGCTCATCACCCGCAATCAGAGCCCCCCCCGTGAAATCCCCCCAAAACCCGGCCCAGCGTAAATCCTGAGTGATGAGACGCATGGCAATTCGACCATTTTCGAGCAGCTCACTCTGATCGAAGGACTCATTGGTGGTTGCGCGGGAGGCCACAAAAATACTCATCACCCCACCGAGTAGAAAAACACCAATCACCATTGTGATGAGCCATTCAACCAGCGTAAATCCATGATGTTTCATAGCGTCGTCATCAGAACGAACTGACGCCTCGTTAAATCAACACCTGCAATTCCACATGCCGTCGTAATCGTTGACGCAACGCCATTTGCCCCATCATGAGATGATTCACGTCCAGCCCAAAAAATTGAGACCGTCAATGCATTACTGGCTCCCTTGATAATACAGCCGGTGGGATTTTGTAATGTTGCTCCGGCCCCCGAAGCAGCACTTCCAATTAATGACTGTCGCCAATAATAAAGATCGAGATCCCGTAACTGAGCATCGCTACAGCTGCTCATAGTGCCATTTTCATTAGCGCAGGCTGGCAATGATGAAGTTCCGGCGCTGACAATCCAGGTATTGTTAGCTTGCGACTCCCAGGCTCCACGGTTGACTCTGAGCCTTTCGACCATATCGTTAGCCAACCAGCTGGCAATTGTTCGTTGTCGGGCTTCATATCCGGAAAACTTCGACTGAGCCTGCATAGCAACCAGTCCCAGCAAGCCAAATGACAACACTACTGCAGCTATCATCACCTCCAGCAGGCTGAATCCTCTCTCATGTGATGAAACATGAATGGCCATGGCTATTCCCAACAGCTATTGCTAGCTGCACCAGAAGCACTTTTGACGCCCAACTGATTAATGGAAAACACTGTGCAATCGGTATCTTTGGCTTGGGCTGTCGTCGCGCCAGCACTGGCTGACAAGGTGTAGGTGTTGCCTGATACGGCAATGGATAATTGATACAGACCATTCTCAGATGCACTACTGATACCAAGAGCAGCAGCAGAGGATGCATACTGATTGAAATCCATAAAATAGGTTTCTTGCCGATTGGCCGCATTGAGCAGCATGCTCTTGGCTTCGACACGATGACTGGTCAGCACATATTGCTGATAGGCGGGATAAGCGATGGTGCCAAGAATCGCCACGATGGCGACGACAATCATCAACTCAATAAGAGAAAAGCCACGAAAGTATCCAATCATATCCCATCCTTGGTGACAGACTGCTTCATAAGTTTAACGCCGAGCCTGTCTCTTGAACAAACCCGGCGTCATTATCAACACACTTTATTCTTAAGCCTTCCTGGCTGCACTCAAATTATTCTAAGTTCGGGAGGAACCTCAAAGACTACGTTCTCTTCACGGCCAGGATGCTCGGCGACCACCTTGCCACCCAGCTCCCGCAGGCGGGCAATCACGTTTTGCACCAGCACCTCGGGGGCTGATGCACCTGCAGTGACGCCGATCGCCTTCACCCCTTCCAACCAGCTCGCCTCGATCATCGACGCATCGTCGATAAGATAGGCTCTGGCGCCCACCTTCTCGGCCAGCTCGCGCAGCCGGTTGGAGTTGGAGGAGTTGCGAGACCCCACCACCAACATGGCGTCCACCAGCCCTGCCATCTCCCGCACCGCATCCTGACGGTTCTGGGTGGCGTAGCAGATATCATCCTTGCGCGGCCCCTGGATCTTGGGGAAGTGCTTGCGCAGCGCATCGATCACGTCAGAGGTCTCATCCACGCTCAGGGTAGTCTGGGTGACGAAGCAGAGGTCATCCGGATTCTTCACCTTGAGCTTGGCGACATCTTCAGGCGTCTCCACCAGATACATGCCGCCTTCGCGATTCTCGTACTGCCCCATGGTCCCGATCACCTCGGGGTGACCGGCGTGGCCGATGAGCACAGCCTCGGAGCCCTTGCGGCTGGCACGATGCACCTCCATATGCACCTTGGTCACCAGCGGACAGGTGGCATCGAATACCTTGAGGGCGCGGGACTTGGCCATCTCGCGCACTGTCTTGGCCACACCGTGGGCAGAGAAGATGACGATGCTGTCATCCGGCACCTCGTCCAGCTCCTCGACGAAGACAGCGCCCGCATCTTTCAACTTGTTCACCACATAGCGGTTATGCACCACTTCGTGGCGGACATAGATGGGGGCACCGAACTTCTCCAGCGCGCTCTCGACAATGCTGATGGCGCGATCGACACCGGCGCAAAAACCGCGAGGGTTAGCGAGCAGAATATCCATTAATGCACCTTCTCCTCATCATCAACGCCCAGGATCTCCACCTCGAAGGTGACGGTATGACCGGCCAGCGGGTGGTTGAAATCGACCGTGACCGACATACCGGCTACCGCCCGGATGATGCCCGGCAGCTCGCTGCCATTGGGCTGATCGAACAGGATGATGGTGCCGACTTTTGGCTCCACATCGGCGCCAAATTTGGCACGGTCGAGATGGTAGATGTTGTCGGGGTTGGAGAGGCCAAAGGCCTCTTCCGGCGCCAGAGTAAAACTCTTGCTCTCCCCTTCGCTCAGCCCCAGCAGACACTGCTCAAAGGTGGGGGTCAGGCTGCCATCGCCCATCCGCAGGCGGGCAGGTTTGCCGTGCAGCGCCGTGCTGTCGGCAACCGAGCCATCTTCCAGCTTGATGGAGAAGTGGAACAGCACGCTGCTGTTAGCGGTGATCTGCTGGCTCATGCCTGCTCCTTTTTCTCACCACGGAAACCGTCCAGCACAATCATGGCGGCCCCGATAAAGATAAAGCTGTCGGCCAGATTGAATGCCGGCCAGTGCGCACGCTGCCAGTAGAAGTCGAGGAAATCGACCACATGGCCCAGCACCAGTCGATCAAAGACGTTGCCGAGGGCGCCGCCGATGATGAGTGAATAGGCGATACCGCTCCAACGCTGGGTCACCGACTGCTTGCGCAGCCAGTGGATCAGCAATCCACAGATGGCAAAAGCTAGCACCGCGAAGAACCAGCGCTGCCAGCCCCCCTGATCAGCCAGAAAGCTGAATGCGGCGCCCTTGTTGTAGACATGAACCAGGTTGAAGAAGGGGGTGATCTCCACCCCCGGGTAACCAAATGGCAGCAACTTGACCACGGCGAGCTTGCTCGCCTGGTCCAGTACAAAGGCCAGCACTGCCAGCCACAGCCAACGCAGGCCGCTTTTATGTTGAGTCATGTTCATCAGGCAAATTGACGCGTTTCGCCGTCACCCTCAACGTTGGTCACACAGCGACCACAGATCTCTTCGTGACCCGCGATGGTGCCCACATCTTCTACATGGTGCCAGCAGCGGTCGCACTTGGCGGCGGCAGACTGGGCCACGCTCAGCCACAGGTCATCACGCTCGGTCGCCACAGAGCCTTCCGGCGCAGTGTCAGCCACGACCACCTTGGCCTTGGAGGTGAGCAGCACGAAGCGCAGCTCATCAGCCAGGGCGTTCAGGCGTGCAGCCAGCTCCGGCTTGGCGAACAGGGTCAGCTCGGCCTGCAGGGAGCCACCGATGCGCTTCTCGCCACGAGCCACTTCCAGCGCCTTGTTCACTTCACCGCGCACGGTGAGGATCTCGGCCCAGAACTCGTCGTTCAGCACTTCGCCCGCTTCCAGCCCGAACAGGCCATCGTACCACTCTTCGGTGAAGACGAACTCACCGCGCTCGCCCGGCAGCAGGGCCCAGATCTCATCGGCGGTGAAGCTCATGATCGGCGCCATCCAGCGCACCATGGCTTCGGCGATGTGATAGAGGGCAGTCTGGCAGGAGCGACGGGCCAGGCTGTCGGCCTTGGCGGTGTACTGGCGGTCCTTGATGACATCCAGATAGAAGGAGCCCATCTCGATGGAGCAGAACTGCATCAGCTTCTGGGTCACGCCGTGGAAGTTGTACTCGTCGAACGCAGCCACGATCTCGGCCTGTACCGCTTTGGCACGGCCCACAGCCCAGCGATCCACCACTACCATGTCGGCAGGCGCCACCATGTCGGTCGCAGGATTGAAGCCGTTCAGGTTAGCCAGCAGGAAGCGGGCAGTGTTGCGAATACGGCGATAAGCATCGGCAGAGCGCTTGAGGATCTCGTCGGAGACGGTCATCTCGCCGGTGTAGTCAGTGCTCGCTACCCACAGACGCAGGATGTCGGCACCCAGCTTGTTCATTACGTCTTGCGGGCTGACCACGTTGCCGATGGACTTGGACATCTTGCGACCCTGACCATCCACGGTGAAGCCGTGAGTCAGCACCTGGTTGTAGGGAGCCTTGTCTTTCATGGCCACGCCGATCATCAGGGAGGACATGAACCAGCCACGGTGCTGGTCAGAACCTTCCAGATACATGTCGGCCGGCTTGCCGTTGAACTCGGGACGGGCATCGACCACGGAGGCATGGGTAGAACCGGAGTCGAACCAGACGTCCAGAGTGTCAGGCACCTTGTCATACATGTCGGCGTCGCTACCCAGCAGCTCGGCCTTGTCCAGATCCCACCAGGCCTGGATGCCGGACTGCTCGACCCGCTTGGCCACCTCTTCCATCAGGCGTACAGATTCCGGATGCAGTGCCTGAGTCTCCTTGTGAACGAACAGGGAGATGGGCACACCCCAGGTACGCTGACGGGAGATACACCAGTCCGGACGGTTCTCGACCATCGCCTGGATGCGGTTTTTACCCCAGGCCGGCACCCAGCCGCTCTGACCGTGCAGGGCAATGCCCTCTTTCTCGATACGCTCGATCTCTTCCAGCGCGCGCTTGCGCAGACCCTTCTGCTCCATGCTGATGAACCACTGCGGGGTGGCACGGAAGATGATCGGGGTCTTGTGACGCCAGCAGTGTGGATAGGAGTGGTTGAACACCTTGTGGTGCAGCAGGGCGCCACGCTCGGTCAACACCTCGACAACCGCTGCGTTGGCCTTAAATACGTGCTGGCCGGCAAACAGTTCGGTATCCGGCAGATAGACGCCGTTGCTGCCAACCGGGTTGGCCACTTCCAGACCGTACTTCTGACCGACCACGAAGTCTTCCTGACCGTGGCCAGGGGCGGTGTGAACAGCACCGGTACCGGCATCCAGAGTGACGTGATCACCCAGCACCACCGGCACATCGAAGCTGTAGAAGGGGTGGTTGAAGCGCAGCAGCTCAAGAGCCGCACCCTTGGCGTAGCCCAGGTTGTGGTAGTGCTCAATACCGGCGCGATCCATCACGTCCTTGACCAGCTCGGCGGCCAGGATCAGACGCTCGGGGTTCTCCCCTTCAATCTGAACCAGTGCGTAGTCCAGATCGGCGTGCATGGCGATGGCGCGGTTGGCCGGCAGGGTCCACGGGGTAGTGGTCCAGATCACGGCAGAGAGTGTGCCTTTGCCGGTGTGGCCTTCGGCGCAGTCAAACTTGGCGGCAACGGCGGCCTCGTCAACGGCCTTGAAGCGCACATCGATGGAGGGGGAGTTTTTGTCGTAGTACTCAACCTCGGCTTCAGCCAAGGCGGAGCCGCAATCGGTACACCAGTGCACCGGCTTGGAGCCTTTGTGCAGGTGGCCGTTTTCAACGATCTTGGCCATGGAGCGGATGATGTTGGCTTCGGTGCCAAAATCCATGGTCAGGTAGGGGTGTTCCCAGTCGCCCAGCACACCCAGACGGATGAAGTCGGTCTTCTGCGCTTCGATCTGGGTCTTGGCGTATTTGCGGCACTCGGCGCGGAATTCGGCAGCGGAAACCTTCTCGCCCGGCTTGCCGACCATGCCTTCCACTTTCAGTTCGATAGGCAGACCGTGGCAATCCCAACCCGGCACATAGGGGGAATCGAAACCGGAGAGGCCCTTGGACTTGATGATGATGTCTTTGAGGATCTTGTTGACCGAGTGACCGATGTGAATGTTGCCGTTCGCATAGGGGGGGCCATCATGCAGAATGAAAGAAGGCTTGCCCGCTTTGGCGCGGCGAATAGCGCCGTAGAGATCCTGATCGTACCAACGTTTCAGCATGTTGGGTTCGCGCTTGGCCAGATCGCCACGCATCGGAAACTCGGTTTCCGGAAGATTCAGGGTGTGTTTATAGTCGCTCATCAGTCCTGGGTTCCCTTCTTTTCTAAAAGAGTGCTGGGTAAATTGAATTGTGGCAGCCCGAACCAGGCTCGGGCCGCCAGGGCATCTCGTTCGATCTGCTCTTTCAAGGCAGTGAAAGAGGCAAACTTCTGCTCTTCGCGCAGCTTGTGGCGAAGCAGCACCTTGACCTGCTGACCATATAGATCACCAGAAAAATCAAATAGATGTACTTCCAATCTGGCTTGTGTACCGCTCAAGGTCGGCCGTACACCCACATTGGCTACACCGGGGAAGGTCTTGCCGGAACATATCACTTCCACCGCAAACACGCCACCGACCGGGATCACCTGACGCTTGAGGGCCAGATTGGCAGTGGGAAAACCTATGGTGCGCCCTAGCTTGTCGCCGTGGGCCACCCGGCCGCTGATGGTGTAGGGGCGGCCAAGCATCAGCTCCACCTCCGCCATCCGGCCCGCCTTAAGGGCTTCACGCACCAGGGTGCTGCTGACCCGCTGCCGTTCGAGCTGGAAGCTCTGGGTGCTGATCACCTCGAAACCGAAGCGATGGCCCGCCTCCTCCAGCAGGTGGAAATCCCCTTCCCGCCCCTTGCCGAAGCGAAAATCATCGCCGACCACCAGATAGCGCACCCCGAGCTTCTCCACCAGCAACTGCTCGATGAAGGTCGAAGCCGCCTGCTCGGCGAAGCGGTGGCTGAAGCGCACGCAGAGCATGCGATCGATATCCAGCCCCTGCAGCGCTTCGTACTTTTCCCGCAACCGGCTCAGCCGGGCGGGCGCCGCCGTGCCGGCAAACAGCTCCAGCGGCTGCGGTTCAAACAGCATGACGCAGGCGGGCAATCCCAGCTGGGCCGCTTTCTCCTTGAGACGTGCCAATACCGCATGGTGACCCTGATGAACCCCATCAAAGTTGCCAATGGTTAATACACATCCCCGGTGACGGGGCTTGAGATTGTGAATGCCGCGAATAAGCTCCATCAGTGCCTTGTGCGTTGCTGCCATGGAAATCGGCGGATTATATATCAGGCAGCAGGCAGGGTCAGCCCTCATAGCCTGATTTCACCTATCCGGGCCCAATCCCGCCCCTTGGCGGCGCCATGGGGCACTATCCCCATGGCGCCGCAGGATCACGGCTACTGCTGCCCCGATTTAAGGTGACGCGGCCGAATGCCCAGCAGCAGCAGCACCACGGCATAGACCGCAGCCCCCAGCGACAGCAGCATGGTCAGCTGCAAACTGGCCTTACCCATGCTCCATGCGCCCCACTGGACCAGATCCGGCGACAGATAGGCGAGCACGCCCCCCATCAGCACGCTGGCGACCAGCAGCTTGAGGCAGAACACGCCGGTATGACGGGAAGGACGATAGACGCTCTGCTGGTACAACCCCTTGAACAGCAAAGCCGCATTCAGGGTACCCGAGCAGGCGGTCGAGAGCGCCAGCCCCACGTAACCGAGCGGGTAGATGAAGATGAGGTTGCAGACCATGTTGGCAATCATCGACATCACCCCGATCCGCACAGGCGTCTTGGTGTCCTGACGGGCGTAATAACCGGGTGCCAGCACCTTGATCAACATCAGGGAGAGCAGACCGGTAGTGGAGGCCAACAGACTGGCGCTCGACATGCTCACTTCATGCAGACCAAATTCGCCGCGCATGAACAGCACCCGCAGAATCGGCTCGCGCATCACCGCAATGCCTATCATGGCGGGCAGGCCGAGCAGCATCACCATCCGCACCCCCCAATCCATGGTGCGGGAGAAGTCGGCCGGATCGGCATCCACATGCTTCTTAGCCAGCGCAGGCAGGATCACTGTACTGATGGCCACCGCAAACAGCCCGAGGGGGAACTCCAGCAGGCGATCAGAGTAGTAGAGGTAACTAATGGCACCGGTCGCCAGGAAAGAAGCCAGCATGGTGTTGACCAGCAGATTGATCTGGCTGACCGAAACCCCGAACAGGGCAGGGATCATCAGGGTGCGGATCTTCACCACCCCCGGGTGATTCCATCCCCACTTGGGCCATACCAGCATGTTGATTTGGCGCAAAAAGGGGTACTGGAACAGAAACTGCACCAAACCGCCCAAAAAGACACCAATTGCCAGCGAGATCTCAGGTTTGTCCATCAGCGGCGCAATCCACCAGGCCGCTGCAATCATGGTGATGTTGAGAAACACCGGCGTGAACGACGAGACCGCAAAGCGGCCGAAGGTGTTGAGGATAGCCCCCGCCATGGCGGTAAAGGTGATGAACCAGAGGTAGGGGAAGGTAATTTTGAGCATCAGACTGGCGAGCTCGAACTTCTCGGCCGCAGGGCCGCCATGCAGCCAGTCCCAGAACCAGCCCCAGCCAAACAGCGCGGTCAGCACACCCGACCCCAGCACACCGAGCAGGGTGACCACAGTCACTACCCCCCCCAGCGTGCCCGCCACCGCCGCCAGCAATTCACGCACTTCCCCCTCGTCGCCATTTTTCTTGTACTCCGTCATCACGGGAACAAAGGCCTGGTTGAAGGCACCTTCGGCGAACAGACGACGCAGAAAGTTGGGAATGCGATTGGCAAAAAAGAAGACGTCGGCGGCCACCCCGGCACCGAGCAGATTTGCGATGACTACATCGCGAACCAAGCCCATTACGCGGGATGCCAGCGTCATTCCAGACACTATCATGCCGGATTTGATCAATTTCTTACTCAAGACGAGGCCTCTGGAACTGTCAGAATGAAAAGAATGCTGCTAGAATCGGCCGACAGTTTAACCGTCTCCCTACTGACACACCACCGGGAGGCGGTGTTTATTTGCACAAATCATTTGACAATATGTGGTTGGAAGGGCATATTTCCGGGCCTTTTCAATACACTCGCTAAGACAGTTTTAGGAGTTTTACCTTGGCTAACATCAAATCTGCTAAGAAGCGCGCTCTTCAGTCAGAAAAACGCCGTCAGCACAACGCCAGCCGTCGTTCCATGACCCGTACCTACCTGAAGAAAGTCATTGCTGCTATCGCCTCTGGCGACAAAGCTGCTGCGACTGCCGCTTTCGCTGTTGCTCAGCCGATCATGGATCGTATGGCGACCAAAGGCCTGATCCACAAGAACAAAGCTGCTCGTCACAAGAGCCGCCTGTCTGCCCAGATCAAAGCTATGGCTTAATCAGCGTCTGCTGATCAAAGCTGAAAAAACCGGCCTTAGTGCCGGTTTTTTATTTATCTGCGCTGCAATAAAGTCGATGCAGCAAACTGATCATTTCACGCACCTCATGGCTGCGCAGCGAATAGTAGACCGTCTGGGCCTCTTTGCGCGTCGTCACCAGCTCATCCCGCCGCAACAGCGCAAGATGCTGTGACAAGGCCGACTGACTCAATCCCAATCGCTCGTTGAGCTCCCCCACCGACAGTTCACGCTCCAGCAACTGGCACAGAATAAACAGCCGCCGTTCGTTGGCCAGCGCCTTGAGCAAGGCCACCGCTTTACTCGCATTGGCTTCCATCTCTTCAAGTTGCATCACATCTCTCCTCTACCACTGATCGCCGATGATACGTGGTGACGGGTCGTTTTAAAACGACAGGGTGGCCGGCTGGATGGCGGAGAAGTTCTCTTGGCCGGAAAAGAGAAAGGTAAAATCGCTCTCACAGACCCGCTTCACCGCCGGATGCTGGATCATCCGCTCGGCGAAGATGACGTAATACTCCTCCATCAGATCCTGAGTTTCCCCGATCAGCATCACCCCCTCCCCCTCGAGGATCTCCTCCCGATAGATGGTGGGAGCCATAAAGATGCCCTGATTGAAGAAGCCAAACGCCTTCATCAAGGCGGCATCATCAAACTCGCCAAGAATGCTGGGAGAAACCCCCTGCTGCTCGAACCACTGGGTCAGCTGACGCCCCATGGCGGTACGGCGACCGGGGATCAGTAGCTTGCGCTCTTCCAGACAGGCGGGAAAGGGCTTTTCGGGCAATGGCGCCTTGCAGAAGAAGCTGACGCCACAGCCGCCCAACCGCTTGGAGAGCAGCCCCGCATGCTGGCTGGAGTCCACTGGACAGTCGGAGAGGATCATATCCAGCTTGTGTTCGCTCAGCTGCTCCAGCAGCAGTTCGTGGGTCGATTCGAAACAGCGCAGATGGATGGAACCATCATTGGGGATGACAGAGAGAAGCACGCGGCTGGCAAGGCGCTTGGAGAGGGCATCGGCGATGCCGACGTCGAACAGGATCTGGCTCTCCTTGCGGTAGTTGACGATATCGAGCATCTCGTAGGAGAGGCTGAACATCTTGTCGGCATAGCGAAACACCAGCTGGCCCAGCTCGGTCGCCTCAAGAGAGCGCCCCTTGCGTTTGAGCAGCTTGCCCCCGAGGCGCTGCTCCAGCAGCTTGATCTGACCGGTGACGGTTTGCGGGGTCAAAAAAAGGGCTTCCGCTGCCTGGGTAACGGAGCCCTTCTTCTGAGTCATCCAGAAATAGTAGAGATGGTTGTAGTTAAGGTGTGACATCCGATGGGGTTCCCGCTTGACGCGGACTCCGGTAGCAGCTGAGTTCAACCGCCAGAATGTCATACATGTCGCTAACCGAGTCAACCTTGTTCGCGCCAAACTGCTCCATCAGACTGGCCTTGAGGCGTGCCTTGTCCGGCATCCGGTCAGCGCAATAACGCTTGTTGGAGCGCTTGACCATCTCGCCAGCCCGGCTGCTTAGCGCCCGCTCGGAGAAGGTCTCGCCAAAGCGCGCCTTGGCCTGCTTGTCCCCCAGCAGCAGGGCACTGTCTACCACTCCGTTCAGATAGGCAGAGCAGTTCGCCGAAGTGGCGTCCTGCTTGCAATCCTCCAGCCCGCCGGCCCAGGCCGCGGGGCTCAACAACAGCATCAACAACCCTGTATGCAGCTTCATAGTCCCTCCGTACTCTGTTCCCCTTCACCCTTGGGAAGGGCCATGCACAAGGCCAGATAGCCGACTACCGCCGCCATGGTGGAGCCCACCAGGATCCCGAGGCGAGAGTAGCTGCCGTAATCCAGCCCACCGTGCTCGAAGGCGAGAGACGCGATAAACATCGACATGGTGAATCCGATGCCACAGAGGATGCTGACCGCAAAAATCTGCTTGAAGTTGACCCCGGGCGGCAACTGGGCGATGCCCAGCTTGACCGACAGCCAGCTGATGGTGAACACCCCGAGCGGCTTGCCGATAAACAGCCCCAGCATGATCCCCATAGGTACCGGACTCAGCAGGGAGGAGAGACCAATCCCCTCCAGCGATACCCCGGCGTTGGCAAAGGCAAACAGCGGCAGGATCAGATAGGCACTCCAGGGGTGCAACTTGTGCTCCAGATACTTGAGCGGCGAGGCATAACGCTTGCCGTTAAGCGGAACCATAAAGCCCACTACCACACCCGCCAGGGTCGCATGGACACCAGACTTGAGCACCGCAACCCAGAGCACCAGACCGACCAGCATGTAGAGGCTGATCCTGTCCTCACCACGACGATTCATCCAAAGCAGGGTGAGGGTTGCCAGAATACCGATGGCCAGCGCCTCCAGCGACAGCTGCTGGGTATAGAAAAGCGCGATGATGATGATAACACCCAAGTCATCCATGATGGCCAGCGCCAACAGGAATACCTTGAGGCTCACCGGCACCCGCTTGCCGAGCAGCGCCATCACCCCGAGGGCAAAGGCGATGTCGGTCGCAGCCGGGATCGCCCAGCCAGCGCGCGCCACTTCATCCGAATAGTTGAAAAAGGCGTAGATCAAGGCCGGAGCCAGCATGCCGCCCACCGCCGCGATGGCCGGAAAAGTCGCTTGCACCCGAGAGGAGAGCGCCCCTTCCAGCATTTCACGCTTCACTTCCAGACCAACCAGCAGGAAGAAGATCGCCATAAAGCCATCGTTAATCCAGAGCAGCAGCGGCTTGTTGATGTCGAGGGCCGCGATGCGCACCTGCACCGGCGTATCGAGAAATGCCTGATACCCGCCAGCCAGCGCGGTATTGGCCAAAATCATTGCCAGCATGGCAGCCATGATCAGAATAATTCCGGAGGCGGCCTCCAGCTTCAGGAACTTTTTGATTACGTCACTCATGGTTAAATTTTCCACCGTATTGCTTTGGTTTGAGTCTATCCCTTGCAACAACCAATGGAAAATCGTTTCTTGCTGCTCAATACAACGAAAAAACCGAAAGCAAAATAGAACATACCTGCTATAAGCAGGTTTTTCCTCGTCTCTGGCTACCGTCTTATTAATCAATAAAATGAATTTTCAATTATTTAACTGCATAAAAAAGGCGCCCTGAGGCGCCTTGCTATCAGATGGCGACGGGCGCCTTGATGCCGGGATGGGGATCATAACCCTCGATCTCGAAATCCTCGAACTTGTAATCGAAGATGGAGTCAGGTTTGCGCTTGATCACCAGGGTCGGCAGCGGGCGCGGCTCGCGGGAGAGCTGCAGAGCAGTCTGCTCCATGTGGTTGGAGTAGAGATGCACATCACCGCCAGTCCAGACAAAGTCACCCACTTCCAGATCGCACTGCTGGGCCATCATGTGGGTCAGCAGGGCGTAGCTGGCGATGTTGAACGGCAGGCCGAGGAACACATCGCAACTGCGCTGGTAGAGCTGGCAGGAGAGCTTGCCGTCCGCCACATAGAACTGGAAGAAGGCGTGGCAGGGAGCCAGCGCCATCTTGTCCAGTTCGCCCACGTTCCAGGCGGATACGATGATACGGCGCGAATCCGGGTTGTGCTTGATGTCATCCACCGCCTTCTGGATCTGGTCGATGACAGAGCCGTCGGCCGCAGACCAGGAGCGCCACTGCGCGCCGTAAACCGGCCCCAGATCGCCATTCTCGTCGGCCCACTCATCCCAGATGCTGACGCCATTTTCCTTCAGATAGGCGGTATTGGTATCGCCATTGAGGAACCAGAGCAGCTCGTGAATGATGGAGCGCAGGTGGCACTTCTTGGTGGTCACCAGCGGGAACCCCTCCGCCAGATTGAAGCGCATCTGATGGCCGAACAGGGAGACAGTACCGGTGCCGGTACGGTCTGACTTGACGGTGCCCTCATCGAGGATTTTCTGCATCAGGTCGAGATAAGCTCGCATTATTTCGCCTCCTTCACGGCATTACCGAACAACTGCGGACGCTTGTAGGCGGCCCAGATCATCAGGGCACCGGCGATAATCATCGGGGTGGAGAGGATCTGGCCCATGCTGATCTCCTGGAAGTAGAGACCGAGCTGGCTGTCCGGCTGGCGCACAAACTCCACCAGGAAGCGGAACAGGCCGTAGAACAGCAGGAACATGCCGGAGATGGCGCCACGCGGCGGATTCTTGCGCCAGAACAGGTTGAGGATGATGAACAGCACCACCCCTTCCAGCGCGAACTGGTAAAGCTGGGAGGGATGACGCGGCTCGGGGCCAGCCTCCGGGAAGATGATAGCCCAGGGCACATCGGTAACCCGGCCCCACAGCTCGCCGTTGAGGAAGTTGCCGATCCGGCCAACGCCGAGACCAAACGGAATGAGCGGTGCCACAAAGTCGGCCACG
This sequence comes from Aeromonas sp. s13, assembly GCF_040907905.1. Taxonomy (NCBI): domain Bacteria; kingdom Pseudomonadati; phylum Pseudomonadota; class Gammaproteobacteria; order Aeromonadales; family Aeromonadaceae; genus Aeromonas; species Aeromonas sp. s13. The sequence goes on from NZ_JBFOCS010000087.1 coordinate 28,279, forward strand.
GTGAAGAAGTGGCGCTTGGTCTTGTGGGCAAACCAGATCATCGCGGTGATTACCCCGATCAGACCACCGTGGAACGACATACCGCCGGTCCAGATCTTGAACAGGTAGGTGGGATCCGCGAGGAAGAGATCGAAGTTGTAGAACAGCACGTAACCGACACGGCCACCGAGGATCACCCCGAGGAAACCGTAAAACAGCAGATCCGACACTTCGTTGCGGGTCCAGCCGCTGTTCGGTGCATCGGCGCGACGGCCAGCCAGCCACATGGCAAAAGCGAAACCGAACAGGTACATGAGACCATACCAGCGTACCGATAGTGGTCCCAAACTGAATGCTACGGGATCAATCTGCGAGAAAACCCAATATCCATCGTGCTGCATATGCGGCCCCAGTCAAAATAAAAGCCGCATTTTCCGATCATTCGTCAGCAGGGACAAGGCATGATTATCAATCACTCTGTTTCGATTTATGACCGGCTCGCAGCAAACCGCCCAAACCATGCTCCTCCAGATAGCGGGCAAACAGGCCGCGCAGTACATGGGGGTTGTCATGTTTGAGACCATCGGCCATCAGTTCGGTCAACTCGCTCAGAGTGGATTGACGCAGCACGTACTTGATCCGAGCGATGTTGTGGGTATTCATACTGAAGCGGCGATAACCCATGGCCAGCAGCAGCAATACACCGACCGGATCACCGGCCAGCTCGCCACACACCGACACCGGCTTCTGGTAACGGTGGGAAGCATCAACCAGCTGTTTCAGGGCGCGGATCACCGCAGGATGGAAGGCATCGTAGATGTTGGCAACCCGGGAGTTGTTGCGATCCACCGCCAGCAGGTACTGGGTCAGGTCATTACTGCCCACCGACCAGAAGTCGATGAGCGGCGCCATCTCCGGCAAAATAAAGAGGGCTGAGGGCACCTCGATCATCACCCCGAGGCTGGGATAGCGGATCACCGCATCGCGGCTCGCCGCCTCTTCCGACACTTCCCGCCATGCCTGATCCAGCAGACGACGGGAGGCCTTGATTTCGCTGACGCTGCTGATCATCGGCAGCATGATGGCCAGATTGTCCAGCCCTTCACTGGCCCGCAGCATCGCCTTGAGCTGCACCAGAAACAGTTCGGGGTGATCCAGGGTGATCCGGATCCCCCGCCAGCCAAGGAAGGGGTTTTCCTCGACGATGGGGAAATAGGGCAACGGCTTGTCGCCGCCCACATCCAGCGTCCGCATGCAGACCGGCCGGTTGCGGTAGGTCTCCAGAATGCCGCGATAGCGGGCAGTCTGCTCCCACTCGGAGGGGAAACTCTCCTGCAGCATAAAGGGGATCTCAGTGCGATAGAGACCGACCCCGTCCGCCAGCTGATTGAGGGAGATCTCGGTATCGGCACTGAGACCGGCGTTGAGCAGCAGGGAGACCTTGGTGCCGTCGGCCGTCTCGGATGGCAGGTTGTCGACACTGCGCACCAAGGTATCGAGCGCCCGCTCTTCGCTCAGCAGCTGACGATACTCAGTCAGAATCACCTGATTGGGCTCGATGAAGAGATCACCACTATAGCCATCGACGACCAGCATGCGACCGCCTATGTCACCAAGGGGCAGATCGACCCCCATGATGGCGGCCACCCCCATGGCGCGGGCCAGAATGGCCGCATGGGAGTTGGTTCCCCCCTTGAGCGAGACCACCCCGGTCAGATACTCGCGGGGCACTTCCGCCAGAATGGTGGCTGTCACCTCGTCGGCAACCAGCACCACCGGCTCGCCGATGGAGATATGTTCCGGTTCATTCTGCACCAGTCGGCTGATCAGCCGCTGGGCAATATCCTTCACGTCGGTGGAGCGCTCCTGCAGGTAGGGATCCTTCATCCCCTTGAACTGCTCGATCAAGCGATCGCTAATCAGCTTGACCGCAGAGACCGCAGTCCAGTGCTCCTTGCTCACCTTGTTGCGAATCGGCTTGATGTAGCCGGGATCGTTCAGCAGATGCAGGTAGATATCGAAGATCGCCACCGAATCCTGGCTGTAGCTCTCGCGAAAGCGCAGCGCCAGACTCTCCAAGTCGTGCCGCACTTCCTCAACCGCCAGCTCCAGCCGCGCCAGCTGGCTGGCATGGTCTTCATCCTTGCGCGGGGTAATGGACGAGAGCGCCTTGCGGGGCCGCCACACCCAGGCCTTGGCCATGGCGATGCCGCTGGCACCGGCAATACCGCGCAGCGGCTTGCTCCAGTCGGTCTTCTGCAACCACCCCTTGGCCTGCGCCTGGGCAATCCGCGCCGCCAGCTGGGCCGCCAGGGTGACCATGAAGGACTCTTCCCCCTCATCGAAGCGGCGACTCTCCTTCTGCTGCACCACCAGAATGCCGACCACCTGACGCTGATGCATGATGGGTGCGCCGAGGAAGGAGCGGAACGCCTCTTCGGCCACATCGGGCAGGAATTTGAAACTGGGATGCGCGGGGGCATCAGCCAGGTTGATCAGCTCTTCCCGCTGACCGACCAGACCGACGATGCCCTGCTCGTAGGGCAGGGTCACCTTGCCCACCGCGGACGGGGCCAAGCCGTCGGTAGCCGCCAAACGATAGCGGCGCACCTCGGGTTCCGAGACATAGACGGAGCAGCAGTCCACTACCATGGCGTGCCGGGTCTGGCTCACCAATGCCTGCAAGGCCTGCTCGAGGGTATTGGCCTCGGCCATGCTCTCGACGATACGTCTCAGTTCCGTTAACAACTAATCTGTGCTCCTTAACGGGCGCGGTTGCGCCGCCCATCCTTCTTGTTGACCTGCACTGCCGGCACTGGCATCGCCAGCGGGGCAAACTCTTTCATGACCCGGCGATAAACCTCCCGCTTGAACGAGACGACCTGACGCACCGGGTACCAGAAGCTGACCCAACGCCAGTCGTCAAATTCGGGATGGCCATGACAGCCAAACTGGATCCGCGACTCCTTGCCCGAATTCAGCTGTAACAGGAACCATTTTTGTTTTTGGCCAATACAGACCGGTGAACTGTCCCAGCGGACAAGACGTTTGGGTAAACGGTACTTTAGCCAGTTACGACTGGTGGCCATGATGGTCACATCTTCGGGCTTGAGGCCAATCTCCTCGTACAGCTCTCGATACATGGCCTGCTCTGGCGTTTCACCATCATCAACCCCCCCCTGCGGAAACTGCCAGGAGTGCTGCCCATAGCGTTTAGCCCACAACACTTGTCCTTCACGGTTACAGATCACGATACCGACATTGGGACGAAATCCGTCGCCATCAATCACGTGATCACCTTATAAAGGCTGAATCTATAAGGAGATTGTTCCACATTCACTCCGTGGCAGCAAACAAGGAGTGAATCCCCTGTTTCATGAATAACTTTCAATTTCAAACATACTTATAAACAAATCCAAGGATCCGCTCCCCCAAGTTGCCCACCCAGGCTGTGCATAAAGCTGTTAGCAAACGGGTATACACAGTACTTTTTAACTGTACGCGAAAAGTGCCTCTCCGTATCACCACGCGACATAAAATATAAAAAATCATTATTTTTTATAAGCTTGAGATAAAACAACTGGATCTAGTTCCATGTCACCCCAAGAGTCAGATCCATGATCCAGATTGTGAACAAGTTCAACTGTTCAAAGATCCACCGCGGCGAAATTATCCACAGGAGTGGCACAATATCTACCCCGTTTACCCTGTAAAAATGGGGTGGCATTCACAATTTTTTGTAACATATCAGCGACTCCAACCACTTTCATCCACTTATCCAAGATTTCTGTGGATAACTGTGTGTAACATCATGCACAAACCCTTGGACAACTATTTCGAGGTCAAACCAGACCTGGCTTACTGCTCGATAAAACAGACAAAACCCTTTAAAATCATAATGATGAACTGATAGCCCCCAAATTCTCTGCATTTGATCTTATCCACTCAGGATCGGTTATAAAAACAGCGATCCTTCTCGGGATCCTCCCCTGCTAGAATATGGCGAGCAAGATGGAGCCAACTATGCCAAGCAATCCCCAATCCGAGCAGGAGTTATTGAGCCGCGCCTATGCCATGGCCGGCTTCACGCTGGCGCAGCTGGCCGCCGAGGCTGGTGTCGCTGTGCCCAAAGACCTGCGCCGTGACAAGGGGTGGGTCGGTCAGTTGATCGAGCTGCAACTGGGGGCCAGCGCAGGGAGCAAGCCGGAGCAGGACTTCCCGGAGCTGGGGATCGAACTCAAGACGATCCCCGTGGATCCTCAAGGCAAACCGCTGGAGACTACCTTCGTCTGCGTCGCCCCGCTGATCGGCGTCAGCGGCCAGCGCTGGGAGGAGTCCAACGTGCGTAACAAGCTCTCCCGGGTGCTCTGGATCCCGGTGGAAGGCAGTCGGGAGATCCCGGTTGGCGAGCGGCGAGTCGGCATGCCACTGATGTGGAGCCCGAATGAAGAGGAAGATCGGCTACTGCGTCAGGACTGGGAGGAGCTGATGGACATGATAGTGCTGGGAGCAGTGGAGCAGATCAGCGCACGCCACGGCCAGGTGATGCAACTGCGGCCCAAGGCGGCCAACAACAAGGCGCTGACTCGCGCCATCGGCCGCGATGGTCAACCCATCATGACCCTGCCCCGCGGCTTCTATCTCAAGATCGACTTCACCCACAGTTTGCTGCAACGCTATTTTGCCTTGCCGACTTGATCTGCCTTATCAACATCTTTGTCATATGGTGGTATAAAAATAGACAGGAGCCATTTTTAACTCACAGACAAGGAGGCGTCATGCCACTGATCAAACAGTTTTTGAAGTCCAAGCCCGAGGTCAAGGTGACCTTTGCCGTAGAGAAAGAGGCGGCTGCAGGAGCGGAACAGGTGATGCTGATCGGCGAGTTCACCCAGTGGCAACCGGTCGAGCTGAAACGCATGAAGAGCGGCGAGTTCAAAGCCACCCTCAATCTGCCGACCGACGGCCCGGGCTACTTTGAATATTGCTACCAGCTCATCACTCCGGCAGGGGAAACCCTCTACGAGAATGACTGGGCAGCCGACGACTATGTGCCAGGCCCCTTCGGACGCGACAACTCGGTAGTTCGGGTCATCCAGTAACGGCCCCCAGATAGCCAATAGACGTGTCTAGTCCTGAAATAGGTTTACACATTTTCAACTAGCATTTCTCTACTCAGAACCCCCTATGTACCGCATCGGGGGTTCTGTATTTCAACGC
>NZ_JBFOCS010000088.1:0-59877 GCF_040907905.1 Aeromonas sp. s13
ATCTCGGCCGCCTTGCCGTTATCCAGCACCGCCTGCAGCTTGGCGCGGGCATCGCGCTCGTCGCTGGCCAAGCCTGCAGAGATAAGCATCTCGGCACACAGCGCCATGGTCACTTCGTGGATGCGCGGGTTGCGGTATTCACCGGTCAGGTAACGCACCGCTTCACGTACTTCCACCGCGTTACCGGCGCTGGAGGCCAGCACCTGGTTCATATCGGTCAAGAGCGCAGAGGTGCGGCAGCCGGCACCGTTGGCCACGGCCACAATGCTCTTGGCCAGCTCTTCGGAGGCTTCAAAAGTCGGCATAAAGGCGCCGGAGCCCACTTTCACATCCATCACCAGCGCTTCCAGCCCGGAGGCGAGCTTCTTGGAGAGGATGGAGCCGGTGATCATCGCGACAGATTCGACGGTGGCGGTGATGTCCCGTACTGCATAGATACGCTTGTCAGCGGGGGCGAGATCGCCGGTCTGGCCGATGATGGCGACACCCGCCTCTTTCACCACTTTCAGGAAACGATCGTTGTCGACCGAGGTCTGGTAGCCGGGAATGGCGTCCAGCTTGTCGAGGGTACCACCGGTGTGGCCCAGGCCACGGCCGGAGATCATCGGCACGAAACCGCCGCACGCAGCGACCATCGGGCCAAGCATCAGGGAGACAACGTCCCCCACCCCGCCGGTGGAGTGCTTGTCGACAATCGGGCCACCCAGATTGAGGTGATCCCAGGTCAGCACCATGCCGGAGTCGCGCATGGCGCAGGTCAGGGCAACCCGCTCATCCATGGTCATGTCTTTGAAGTAGACCGCCATCGCCAGCGCCGCAATCTGCCCCTCGCCGATGGTGTTGTTGGTAATGCCCTGAACGAAGAATTGAATTTCTTGGGTACTGAGCGCTTCACCGTTGCGCTTCTTGCGAATAATTTCTTGAGGCAAAAACATCTTTCATTCCCTCCGCCATTGCTGGCGTTACACAAGCCTGAATCCTTGCCCGCACACCGCATGGTGGGGGCTAACAGGGCGGACAGCAGTCCGCCCTCTCATCAACCTATTAGTAACCGCTGGTGTTGGCTGGCTTGTCGCCATGCCCCAGAGTGGCCAGCAGACTGGCCAGCAGGCTGGATGCACCAAAGCGGAAGGTACGGGCGGATACCCAGTCGTTGCCGAGGATCTCTTCGGCCATGGCCAGGTACTGACCGGCAACAGCTGCGTCTTTCACACCACCAGCAGGCTTGAAGCCAACTTTCGGATTCTTGGCCTTGATCACTTCCATCATGATGCGTGCCGCTTCTGGGGTCGCATTGACCGGCACCTTGCCGGTGGAGGTCTTGATGAAGTCGGCACCGGCATCGATACAGATTTCGGAAGCGCGACGGATCAGCGCCTCTTCTTTCAGCTCGCCGGTTTCGATGATCACTTTCAGCAGCACGTTGGCAGCGCAGGCCTCTTTACAGGCTTTGACCAGATCAAAACCGATCTGTTCATTACCAGCCATGAAGGCGCGGTACGGGAACACCACGTCCACTTCGTCAGCACCGTAGGCGACTGCGGCACGGGTTTCGGCCACGGCGATCTCGATGTCGTCGTTGCCGTGCGGGAAGTTGGTCACGGTCGCAATGCGTACGTCGGCAGCGCCGATCTCACGCAGGGTCTTGCGAGCGATAGGGATAAAACGGGGGTAGATGCAGACGGCGGCGGTCAGGCCAGCCGGTGACTTGGCCTTATGGCACAGGTCGATCACCTTCTGATCGGTATCGTCGTCGTTCAGGGTGGTCAGGTCCATCAGGTTCAGGGCGCGCTGAGCGGCCACTTTCAGATCAGTCATTCTGTTCTCCTCAGTCATTCTACTCTCCAATTCGGATTTATTAACTTAATAAAACAATCATCATCCTTATCTAAAATTTAAGGCATGGCAAATAGTCTAATCAAATAATGGTCATAGACACTGACTGTTGCAGATTCGTGTTTATCAATGCCACATTTAAAGGGCAATGATAAAGAAAGGAGGGAATGTTAGGCCAGAAATACGATGAATTTAAACATAACATATCACTATACGGAGTTTACATGTCTTGTTTCAAAGCAGCTTTCATTTTCCTAGCTCCTAATGTCAATCCAGAACTTGATTTTCAGTGGGTTAAAACAGATAGCGTTCATGTTAAAACAATAGCAGTATCTAGCTATCAAGAAGCATGCTTACAGCTTGATGATTTATATTCAGAAGGTATCAGAGCTATAGAGCTATGTGCAGGATTTGGACATGTCGGTGTTGCAAAAGTTAAAGAACAATGCTTGGGGCGCATGCAGGTAGGTGTTGTAAGATTTGATATACACCCATGCCTTGATAATGTCAGTGGTGATGTTTTATTCAGTTAAACTGTATGTTTTCATTAACCAAGAGAAAAGAAAAATGAAACTAAAAAAAATTTCAGCATTCATGTTTGGCCTTTCCGCAATTGCATCATTCAATTCATTTGCGGATATCAACTATGAACTCCAACCCGGTATTAATAAAGTAAATTTCCTAAGTGAAAACACAAGAATTTCAGGAAATTTATTCTTGCCTAAGGATTTTAATCCGGCTAAAAAGTACCCTGCTATCGTGGTGATAACTCCAGCCAGTGGCGTAAAAGAGCAAACCGCCGGAATTTACGCAAAAAAAATGGCTGAGAAGGGTTATGTCACTTTAGCATTTGACCACAGAACATATGGTGAAAGTGGTGGTATGCCTCGAGGCATGGAAAATGCTCCGATGAAAGTGGAAGATATTAAAAATGCAATTAGCTTCATCCGTTCTATTCCAGGTGTTGATGATGAGCGAGTTGCTGAACTAGGATTATGTTCTGGTGCTGGTTACGGTCTTCAAACTGCCTATCAAGATTCACGAGTAAAATCGCTAGCTGTTGTTAGCGCCTTTATTGACTTCACTGATTATGGCATGGGTGGCGCAACTCAATATGCAAACATGCTCAACGGCTCCCCTGTTAAGCAATATCAACAGCAAATTAAATGGGCTAGTGATGCTCGTCAAAAATACTTTGAAACCGGTGAGGTACTCTATGTAGATGGGATCCCTGCTGCAGGTTCTGGTCTTGGTGAATTCTGGGATCAAGCTGCAGATTACTACCGAAATAGCAAGCGCGGTGGTGCCGTAGCAACATACACCCCCAAGAGAGCAGCTATCTCATTAGATTCAAGATATGCATTTAACCCAACTGAACACATTGAATTGCTTGAAGGAAAGCCATTTATGGCGATCATTGGGTCAGAGGCATTGTCTGCTCCATTTAGTAAAATTGCTGTGGAACGTGCAAAACAGAAAAAAATTGATGCCACACTTTTTACCATCAAAGGTGCTGGCCACTTTGACCTGTATGACCAAGATAAGTATGTTAATCAGGCTGTTATAAAACTGGATGAATTTTATAAAAAGACCATTTTTTAACTACATATAGTACCATTGCCCTAACTAAGTCGTTGTTTTTAGAACCTCTCAGATGAATTGTTTGGGAGGTTCTTTTTTCTATAGCCTAAGGCTATGGGTATCATTGGCAAACGGTATTTTATTAATGACACCATGCTATGTACTCTATCGTTAATAAAGTGGAGGGAAATATGGTTGATATTAGACTGTTACGTTTGTTTATAGCTATCTATGAAGAAAAAAACTTAACTCTTGCTGCGGAAAAATGTCACATTACGCAGCCATCCATATCTGCCGCATTGAAACAACTTGAGGAACTACTTGGCAACGATCTTTTTTTACGAGATAAAAAGGGAGTTCAACCACTTAACAGTGCCCACGAGTTATATCCTCACGCAAAGCGTCTTGTGAATGACAGCGCTACAATCTCAACTTTATTCATGTCAAAGGCAACAACACCTAAAATAAGTGTTGGGATCTGCAACTCCATCAGTAAATATAAAACTGCGACAACACTTTCTCATTTAGAACGTTTGGCACCTAATTGCCATTTTATTTTGACCTCATCAGATAAATCTGATTGCAGAATTGGATTCGAAAAAGACAAAAATGATACTGATCTATTTATCCCGTTATGGGAAGAGAAGTTTGTTTTTGTTACAAAAGAGAACATTTCAGCACCAAGTAAAATCGAAGATTTTTATCACTTAGATTTTATAGAGTGCCCCAGTTGTGAAGTTCACCAAGAAGTGCTCGGATTAATATCATCAAAGAACATTGCATTGAACATTGTGTCTACAGCAGAAACAAAGGAACAGGCTTTTTTGTTAGCTCTTGCGGGTTTAGGTAGTTGCTTCCTTCCTATGGGACTAGTTGAAAAAGTATCAGACATAAACGTTTTTGATATTAATCTCCCCATTAGAGGTCGAAGCGTAGGGCTATGTATGCCATCCCATCAAGCGATAAACCCAGTACTAAAAAAAATACGAAGCGATGCAAAATTAATTTCTATAGAAAACTTTTAATAATTCACATAAATTCAATATAAAATGGGGAAAGCTATGATAACAATCAAATCAAAAATCAGTTTTTATAGCCAAGAAAACAAACTAATTGGATATCTATATCAACCTGACAACATTGTGGATAATGAAGTACGATCTACGATTCTTCTTGTCCCACCTCAAGCCGGTGTTAAAGAGCAAACTGTTGATGAGTATGCTCAGCGATTATCTGCACATGGTTTTATTTGCCTGACATTTGATCATGCAACTTTTGGTGACAGTGAAGGTGAACCCAGATTCTATGAAAATCCATATAATAAGTCAGAAGATATTTCTGCAGCAGTTACCTACTTATCAACATTAGATATAGTTGATAAAAAATCAATTTTTGGTTTAGGAATCTGCTCCGGCGGAGGATACTTATCACATACAGCTGTTACCGATAGAAGAATATCAAAAGTTGCAACCGTAAATGCGTACTTCGATCATCGAGGTTTTTATCGCAGCTTATTCTCTCAAAAGAATTTAGATGAATTACTCTCATCAGTAAATAATGCTAGATTACAATTTGTAAATGGTGAGGCGATTTCATATTTACCGCATGCGCCAGAAAACTGCACGCCTGACATGCCGAAACTATTTCAAGAGTTTTATGAATATTATATGACAGACCGGGGAATAAAAGGAAAGTACGAGAGTAAATTTTTACCATGGAGCTATGAGAAGCTATTGACATTTTCAGCGCTAGATAACGCGAAATTTTTAGCGCCAACGCCACTACTCATGATAATTGGTGAGTTAGCAGGCTCTAAAAATGAGAGTGAACAAATGTATAAAGAAGCAAGTGAGCCTAAAGAACTATTCGAAATAGGTGGCGCCAACCACATTGATCTCTATGACAAAAGCATATTTGTTGAAAGAGCAATCGATAAACTGATAGCATTTTATCGTTCATAGCATATCGAACATGAAATAACTCCCCTATTTTTATTCTATGATACTTTGCCAATACCGGACTAACACCGGTATTGGCTGTGTGTTTAAATAACATTTACGTTAAATATAAAGCTCGTCAGTTTTGGATTTTCGTATTTAATTTAACACTGACCACAATTAAGCATTTCCACTGTTTTACCATTTTTGTTGTGCATTGATGTCACAGAATTCCGTAACCTCCCTCCCCCGCCAGCAAGCGGGTCGCGGGAAAACGCTGCGCGGGATCCTGGCTAAAGAACTGGCTCAGTTGCCGGTATACCGCGGGATAGACCTGCTGCAGCCGCAGCGGATCGGCAAAGAAACACTCGCAGCTGACGGCAAAAAACTCCGCGGGATGTTCGGCGGCATAGGGATCGATATCGGTCACTTCGTCCCGATCAAGCTGCTGGCAGAGCGTATCGAAGGCGCTCTGAAAGGCCTGTTGCCACAGCTGGCTGCTCATCTGCCCCGGCAACGGCGGCGCGCCGTCCGCCTCCCCCCCAAGCATGTCGAGCTTGTGGGCCAGCTCGTGGATCACCAGATTAAAGCCGTCCCAGTCGCCATCCTGCTGCAGTTCGCTCCAGGCCAGCACCAGCGGCCCTTGCGGCCAGGATTCGCCAGCGTTCTCCTCTTCAAACTCGCTCACCAGCCCGAACTCATCCTGCACCTCCTGAAGCCGAGTGACGGGCTCGGGAATGATGATGATTTCGTGAAAGCCGCGATACCAGTCGATACCGAGATGAAGAATGGGCAACGCCGCCTGCAGCGCCAGCACCGCCTGTTGGCGTGGGCTGAGATCTACCCCGATCAGGGTCAGGGTCTTGCGCTTGAGTAGCTGTTGCCCCAACCCGATAAGCGTCGTCTGCTCGGTGTCGCTGAGCCCTTGCAAGATGGGCACAGCCGCCAGCGCCTGACGCCACAATGCCAACTCATCCTCACTCATGGACGTTTGCGGGCGACCACCCAGCCATTTGAACCATCCCAGCACGCCTACTCCTTCTTTTGATGCAAAAAACAGGTTACAGCAGTTTGACGAACCGTTTCGGCCGCTCTTGATAATCCTGCGCCAGATAGAAACAGTGGGCTGCCTCGCGCTTGAGACTGCTGGATAGCTCCAGCTGGGCGCAACCTGCGGCCCGCGCCATCGCTTCAGCGCCCTTGAGCAAGGCTGCACCCACTCCCGCCCCTCTTGCCCCTTCATCGACAACCAGCGCCGAGATCAGGCCCCAAGCTGGTGCAACATGCAGCGGTGCCAGCTTGTGCCACACCAGCACGCCGACCACCTTGTCGGCCAGGGATGCGAGCAGCACAACGCTCGCGGGATCCGGCGCCAACAGACGCTCCGTCACGTCAGCGCCTTCGGCAGGATATCCCAATTGGGTGAACAGGTGGGCGATTGCGCTCCCGTCGTCGGCCTCAGGGGGACGGATCGTCAACGTCTCAGGATCATTTTTCATTGTTGGCCTCATGTTTGCTTTCCATTGTGTTACGCCCGTCACATTGTCCGGCGCAGATCAACAAGGAGGATCTCATCTTTACTCATAGAAAACGCTGCCTGCCATTATCCCCCCACCCTTGTCAATTCACAAATTTGCAACAAGGCAACATTTTTCGCTGGGAAGCACCGATACAACTCGATATGTTACAAGCCATGCATGGCGCGTGTTTGCGCTCTGCTTAACCCCTCAACCTCGCGCTCATTTGTTAACTGGATTGTTAACAAACAGGGCCGAAAACAGTGACAGAGAGCGAGGCCAAGATCTCGCCAAGACAGCGCCACAAACACAACAAAGGAGTTGTTGTACATGAATGAAATCGTCAATGCCATCAATGGTGTAATCTGGAGCCCTGCGCTCATCTACCTGTGTCTGGGGGTCGGTCTTTACTTCTCCCTGCGCACCCGTTTTTTGCAACTGCGTCATATCAAAGAGATGGTGCGCCTGATGTTTGATGGCAAGAGCACCGATGCCGGTGTCTCCTCCTTCCAGGCGCTGGCCATGACCCTGGCCGGTCGCGTGGGTACCGGTAACATCGCCGGTGTGGCCACCGCCATCACCTTCGGGGGCCCGGGCGCCCTGTTCTGGATGTGGATGGTCGCCTTCCTCGGCGCCAGCTCCGCCTTCGTGGAGTCCACCCTGGGTCAGGTTTACAAAGAGAAGATCAACGGTGAATACCGCGGCGGCCCGGCCTTTTACATCGAGAAAGGGCTTGGCATGAAGTGGTACGCCTGGACCTTCGCCATCGCTACCGTCTTCGCCTGCGGCGTGCTGCTGCCGGGCGTGCAGGCCAACTCCATCGGCTCCAGCCTGCAGACCGCCTTTAATATTGATCCGAACGTCACCGCCGCCGGTCTGGCGCTGCTGCTCGGCTTTATTATCTTCGGCGGCGTCAAGCGTATCGCCAGCTTTGCCAGTACCGTGGTGCCCTTTATGGCGCTGGGCTACATCATCGTGGCTTGCGTCATCATCGCCCTCAATATCGGCCAGCTGCCGGGCGTGATCCTGCTGATCTGGAAGAGCGCCTTCGGTCTGGATGCCGGTTTCGGTGCCATTCTGGGTCTAGCCATCATGTGGGGGGTAAAACGCGGGGTCTACTCCAACGAAGCCGGTCAGGGTACCGGGCCGCACGCCTCCTCTGCGGCGGCAGTGAGTCACCCGGCCAAGCAGGGTTTGGTTCAGGCGTTCTCCGTCTATATCGACACCCTGTTCGTCTGCTCCGCCACCGGCTTTATGCTGCTGATCACCGGCCTCTATAACGTACAAGGGCCGGACGGCGCCGCCATCTACACGGGGATTGCCGGTATCGCAGCAGGCCCGGGCTATGTGCAGACCGCCATGGAGAGCATGATGCCGGGCTTTGGCAGCATTTTCGTGGCTATCGCGCTGTTCTTCTTCGCGTTCACCACCATCGTTGCCTACTACTACATCGCCGAAACCAACATCGCCTACATCAACCGCAAGATTAATCGCCCCTGGCTCACCTTCTTGCTGAAGATTGCGCTGATGGCTGCCACTGTCTACGGCACCGTCAAGACGGCGGATCTGGCGTGGGGCATGGGTGATATCGGGGTTGGCCTGATGGCATGGCTCAACATCATCGCCATTCTGCTGCTGCAAAAGACCGCCTTCACCTGTCTGAAGGATTATGAAGCGCAGCAGGCACAAGGGATTGACCCCGTATTCCACCCGGAGAAGCTCGGCATCAAGAACGCCGATTACTGGGTGGGCAAACGCTCCGAAGAAAACCTGGAGCGGGAGAAATCGGGCCATCAGTTCGAGCCGGATCAGGATCGCAAGACCTCCTGAACCAGAACGACATAAGACATCAATAAAAATGGCAGCCTCGGCTGCCATTTCTTTTTCCTGTCACCTCATCTCAGAGCGGATTGCGGCGCGGCCCGAAGGGCAGTCGCCAGCGAAACAGGCTGTTAAGGGTTGCCCGCCACTGATTTGGTCGCCCCAGGATCTGCTTTTGCAGGCTGGTCTCCTCTTTGAGCATGGCTTCATCGCTGCGGGCCCAGGCCTGGCTGTAGAGCTGCTTGATCCCCGCCAGTGCATCCGGCGACTTGGTGATCAGGGTACGTGCAAACTCTCGCGCCTCCACCAGCGGATCGGCGCAAACACGGCTTACCAGCCCGAGGGATTTGGCCTCGACGGCATCCAGCTCGCGCCCGCTCATGGCCAGCTCCATAGCGGTATCCAGCCCCATCAGGTTGCGCATGGTGACACTGCCGCTCATGTCGGGGATGATCCCCCACTTGATCTCCATCACCGAGAAGCGGCAATCGGGGGTGCTGAAGCGAAAATCGGCCCCGAGCGCAATCTGCAAGCCACCGCCAAAACAGACTCCCTGAGTCACCGCAATCACCGGCACCGGCAGTTGATGCCAACCATAGGCAACCCGCTGGGCCAGATTGGTCGCTTCGTCCGCTTCACGCTTGAGAATATCGAGCGCCGCCACCGGCTGTCTCAGCATGGATTTCACATCCAGCCCGGCGCAGAAGGCCCGCCCCTCGCCGTGCAGGATCACCGCCCTCAGCCCCTTGTGCCGGGCGAGCTGCGTCAGCGTCTCGTCGATGGCGCTGAACATGCCGCGGTCCAACGCATTGAGTTTATCCCCCCGCGTCAGCATCACTTCGGCAATCCCGTCGTGGATCTCGCACTTGATCCTTGGTTTTTCCATCTCCCTTGTCCTCTCCTTGATCCCTGAAACTGACTCACTGGTCATACCACCACGTTATCAGAGTGTGAACAGGCGGTACAGCTGAGACTAAAGTCGGCTGGTCGTCTCCCCCTCCCTTTGTCACACTGGGAGCTGCATGAGTGCCGCAAGCCAGCAGAGGACGCTGTCATGTCAACCCTGTTCAATTTTGCCAGACCACCGTTCGACCGACTGGGCGAGGAGGCGCGCGAACGGCTCTCCCGTCACCTCTCGCTCTGCTATTTTCGGGCTGGCGATATTCTGCTCAAGGAGGGGGACGAACCTCCCGGCCTCTATCTCATCATCAAGGGGGCGGTGGAAGAGTCTGCCCCTCACCACCAGTTTGGTGATTACGGGGTCGATGACCTGTTCGATGTGCGCGCCCAGTTTGACGGCCGCTGCCGCCACCGCTTCACCGCGCTGGAAGATAGCCTCTGCCAGCTCATCCCTCGCCACACCTTTCTGACGCTCTGTGAGCAGGATCCGCAGTTTGCCAGCTACTTCACCGCCAATCTGGCCGAGCGCCAGCGCCAGCAGGAGCAACGCGAACAACTGGGTCAGAAGAATCTGGCGGAATTTATCCTGACCCGCATCGAACCCGGCCACCTGCAGGCACCGCTTATCGTCGACAGCAAGCTATCACTGCTGGCGGCGACCGAAGCCATGGTGAGCAAGGGGACCGATTGCCTGCTCTACCCGGCCCACGACGGCTCCCTCACGCTGGCAACCCGCAAGACCTTGCTCCATGCCTTGACCCTCAAGGGATTGCCGCTGACAGCCCCCCTCTCGGTGCTGACCCCCATGCCCCTGATTGGTCTGCCGCTGGAGAGCTATCTGTTTGATGCCCTGCTGCTGATGACCCGCCATCGCATCAAGCGACTGGTGGTGTGGCGTGGCAATGAGGTGGCGGGGATCCTGCAACTGACTCAGGTGCTGGGGCTCTTCTCTACCCACTCCCACGTGCTGACGTTGCGCATCGCCCGCGCCGACAGCCTGCCGGCGCTGGAGGCGGTCGCCCGCGAGCAGCAGCAATTGACCCGCTCGCTGTTTGCCCAGGGGATCCACACCGCCTTTTTGATGAAGCTCATCGCCACCATCAACGAACAGCTGATCGCCAAAGCCTTTGCGCTGGTGATCCCCCCCAGGGTGCAGGATAACGTCTGCCTGTTGATGCTGGGTTCGGAGGGGCGCGGCGAGCAGATCCTCAAAACCGACCAGGACAACGCCCTGATCCTGCCAGAAGGGCTGGCATGGCCCACCCAGGCAGCCGATCTGGCCGAATTCAGCGCCCTGCTGGAGCGCCTAGGCTACCCGCTGTGCCCCGGGCAGGTGATGGTGAACAATCCGGCCTGGGTGAAAACAGGCATCGAGTGGCAAAGCGCCATTGCCTGCGCCTGCACCACGGCAAAAGAGGATGAGCTGCTGTGGCTCGCCACCCTGGCCGATGCTCACCCCATCGCGGGGGATCGACAGCTCCATCTGCCGGTTGCCAGAGCGCTGCGCGAGCAGTTGGCGGACAGACGGGATCTGCTGGCGGAGATGGTGCGACCGGCGGTGGCCTTTCATGCCCCGCTCACCCTGTTTGGCCGACTGGAGCAGCCGCCGGAAGGGCTGGATCTGAAGCGGGGCGGCCTGTTCCCGCTGGTGCACGGTATCCGGATGCTGGCCATTGAGGCAGGCATTCTGGAGACCTCGACCCTGGGGCGCATCGATGCCTTGGTGGCCGCCGAGCGGCTCAGTGCCGACTATGGCAGCAATCTGGCAGAGGCGTTTCGGCTCTTTATCCGGTTGCGACTGCGCAGCCAGCTCAAAGGGGGCAACAGCCGGGTACAGGTCAGCGAGCTTAGCCACAGCGAGCGGGATCTGTTGCGCCAGGCGCTGCATCAGGTGAAGAAGTTCCAGCAGTGGCTCACCTTGCACTTTCGTCTGAGACAATAGCCATGTTGAGCCGCGCTCGACGCTACTGGTATGGCCGTACGTTCCGAACTGGCGAGTTCGCGCCACTCTTTGCCACCCCACCGAAAGATGAACGGATCGCTCTCGATTTCGAGACCACCAGTCTCGATCCCGAGCAGGCCGAGATCGTCTCCATCGGGGCGGTGCGCATTCAGGGTAACCGGCTGCTGACCGGCGAAGCCCTCGCCATCAAAGTACAGCCACCGGCCAGCCTGACCAGCCAATCTGTGGTGATCCACGGTCTGCGCCATCAGGATCTGCAACAGGGGATGGAGCTGGAAGCCGCGCTGCGCCTGCTGCTCGACTTTATCGGCCCCCGTGAACTGGTGGGCTATCACATCGCCTACGATCTGCGTATTCTCAATCTCGTCTGCCAGAAATTGTGGGGATTGACCCTGCCCCAGCGAGGGATCGAGGTGAGCCAGCTTTATCATGACCACCTCTATCGCCGCTATCCCGATGCGGCCATTGACCTGCACTTGAGTGCCATCTGCAGCCACCTTGAACTGCCATCCCTGCCCGCCCACGATGCCCTTGCCGATGCCACTACAGCCGCGCTCATCTATCTGCGCCTGACCTGCGGCTCACCGCTCACTTATCCCAAAGTCTAATTGTCGAGAAATAACATTTAATTCACATTTTGCTTACATGAGCAGATTGCCTGCTCGTCGGGGTTACCCCATCCACCGCTGACACTCATGTCATGGAGAACTGCAATGGAACAGCAAAGCTATCTGAGGATCCAGCAAGATCCCAACTTCCAGGAGCTGGTCGCCAAGCGCCAGCGTTTTGCCTGGGCCCTCTCGGCTCTGATGCTGGGACTCTACCTGGCGTTTATTCTGCTCATCGCCTTTGCCCCCGGTTGGCTGGGCACCCCGCTCAGCGACAGTACCACCGTCACCCGTGGCATTCCGGTCGGGGTGGGACTGATCCTCTCCTCCTTCGTGTTGACCGGCATCTATGTGTTTCGGGCCAACGGCGAGTTTGACGAGCTCAATCAGAAGATCCTCAAGGGAGTGCAGTCATGAGCGCAAAAAGCATGAAAGGCAAGTGGCTGCTGTTGACCTCACTGGCCTCCTCCCCCCTGCTGGCAGCGGATGCGCTGACCGGCGAAGTACAACGCCAACCCCTCAATGTGTCGGCCATCGTGATGTTCGTGGTCTTTGTGGCCGCTACCCTGTTCATCACCTACTGGGCCTCCAAGCGCAACCGCTCGGCTTCTGACTACTATGCCGCCGGTGGCCGTATCACCGGCTTCCAGAACGGTCTGGCCATCGCCGGTGACTATATGTCCGCCGCCTCCTTCCTCGGGATCTCCGCGCTGGTCTACACCTCCGGCTATGATGGCCTGATTTACTCCATCGGCTTTCTGGTGGGCTGGCCCATCATCCTGTTCCTGATCGCCGAGCGGCTGCGCAACCTCGGCAAATACACCTTCGCCGATGTCGCCTCCTATCGTCTCAAACAGACTGAAGTACGCACCCTCTCCGCCTGCGGTTCGCTGGTGGTGGTCGCCCTCTACCTGATTGCCCAGATGGTCGGTGCCGGCAAACTGATCGAGCTGCTGTTTGGCCTGCAATACCATGTGGCCGTGGTGCTGGTCGGTATCCTGATGGTGCTCTACGTGCTGTTTGGCGGCATGCTGGCCACTACTTGGGTGCAGATCATCAAGGCTGTGATGCTGCTCTCCGGTGCCAGCTTCATGGCCATCATGGTCATGAAATCGGTCAACTTCGATATCGGTGCCCTGTTCAGCGAAGCGGTCAAGGTGCACGAGAAAGGGATCGCCATCATGAGCCCGGGTGGCCTGGTTGCTGACCCCATCTCCGCTATCTCGCTCGGTCTGGCATTGATGTTCGGTACCGCCGGTCTCCCCCATATCCTGATGCGTTTCTTCACCGTGAGCGATGCCAAAGAGGCGCGTAAATCGGTGTTCTACGCCACCGGCTTTATCGGCTACTTCTACATCCTCACCTTCATCATCGGCTTTGGCGCCATCTTGCTGGTGAGCACCAACCCGGCCTTCAAGGACGCCACCGGCGCCCTGCTGGGCGGCACCAACATGGCGGCAGTCCATCTGGCCAATGCGGTCGGTGGCAGCCTGTTCCTCGGCTTCATCTCCGCCGTGGCATTTGCCACCATTCTGGCGGTAGTTGCCGGATTGACCCTGGCCGGTGCCTCTGCGGTCTCCCATGACCTCTATGCCAGCGTGTTGAAGAAGGGCAAGGCCAACGAGACCGATGAACTGCGCGTCTCCAAGATGACGACTCTGGTGCTGGGCGTGGTTGCCATTGGTCTGGGGATCCTGTTCGAGAAGCAGAACATCGCCTTCATGGTGGGTCTGGCCTTCTCCATCGCCGCCAGCTGCAACTTCCCGGTGCTGTTCCTCTCCATGTTCTGGTCACGCCTGACCACCCGTGGCGCAGTCTACGGTGGCTGGCTGGGGCTGGTGAGCGCAGTGACCCTGATGATACTGGGCCCGACCGTGTGGGTGAAAGTGCTGGGCCATGCCCAGGCCATCTTCCCCTACGAATACCCTGCCCTCTTCTCCATGGGGTTGGCCTTCGTCGGGATCTGGTTCTTCTCCATCACTGACAGCTCCCAGAACGCCGCCGACGAACACGCCAAGTTCCTGCCGCAGTTCGTTCGCTCCCAGACCGGGCTGGGTGCCTCTGGCGCCACTTCCCACTAACAGATCAAGCTCATCCTTCCAAGCCGGCCTCGTGCCGGCTTTTTTTATTGCCCATCAATCGTCTGCACGCCCCGCTTGCCCCGATCAAGATCACACTTCTCGCTAAAACTTTCGGGGGATCTGTGCCATAATGCGCGCCATTTGACAGACCAATCGGGACACATACCTTGTTAAGTAGCAACAACATCACCATGCAGTTCGGCGCCAAGCCGCTGTTTGAGAACATCAACGTCAAGTTTGGCGGCGGCAACCGCTATGGCCTTATCGGCGCCAACGGCTGTGGCAAGTCCACCTTCATGAAGATCCTCGGCGGTGATCTGGAGCCCACTGGCGGTAATGTGAGCCTGGACGTCAACGAGCGCATCGGTAAGCTGCGTCAGGATCAGTTCGCCTACGAAGATATGCGCGTACTGGACGTGGTCATGATGGGTCACACCGAGCTGTGGGCGGCCATCGCCGAGCGCGATGCCATCTACGCCAACCTCGAAGCCACCGACGACGACTACATGAAGGCCGCCGAGCTGGAAGGTCTGGTCGCCGAGTATGACGGCTATACCGCCGAATCTCGCGCAGGCGAACTGCTGCTAGGTGCCGGTATTCCCATCGAGCAACACAACGGCCCGATGAGCGAAGTGGCCCCGGGCTGGAAACTGCGGGTGCTGCTGGCACAGGCGCTGTTCTCCAACCCCGACATCCTGTTGCTGGACGAACCGACCAACAACCTGGATATCAACACCATTCGCTGGCTGGAACAGGTGCTCAACGAACGTGAAAGCACCATGATCATCATCTCTCACGACCGTCACTTCCTTAACTCCGTCTGTACCCACATGGCGGATCTGGACTACGGTGAGCTGCGCGTCTATCCGGGCAACTACGATGACTACATGCTGGCCGCCACTCAGGCGCGCGAGCGTCTGCTGGCCGACAACGCCAAGAAGAAGGCCCAGATCGCCGATCTGCAATCCTTCGTCTCCCGTTTCAGTGCCAACGCCTCCAAGTCCAGCCAGGCGACCTCCCGCCTCAAGCAGATCGACAAGATCAAGATTGAGGAAGTGAAGGTCTCCAGCCGTCAGAACCCCTTCATCCGCTTCGAGCAGGAGAAGAAGCTCTACCGCAACATTCTGGAGATCGAAGGCCTGTCCAAAGGTTATGGCGAGGCGCCCCTGTTCAAGGGCCTCAACATGATGCTGGAAGTGGGTGAGAAGGTCGCCATTCTGGGTACCAACGGTATCGGTAAATCGACTCTGATCAAGACGCTGGTCGGGGATCTGGCACCGGATACCGGTACCATCAAGTGGTCCGAGAACGCCCAGATCGGTTACTACGCCCAGGATCACGCCGAAGATTTCGACACCGACCTCAACGTGTTCGACTGGATGGCCCAGTGGAAACAGGATAACGAAGACGAGCAGGCTGTGCGCTCCGTATTGGGTCGTCTGCTCTTCTCCCAGGACGACATCAAGAAGCCGGTCAAGGTGCTCTCCGGTGGTGAACAGGGCCGCATGCTGTTTGGCAAGCTGATGATGCAGCGCCCCAACATCCTGATCATGGATGAGCCGACCAACCACCTGGACATGGAATCTATCGAATCCTTGAACCTGGCACTCGAGATGTACAAGGGCACCCTGATCTTCG
Organism: Aeromonas sp. s13; assembly: GCF_040907905.1. Lineage (NCBI taxonomy): Bacteria > Pseudomonadati > Pseudomonadota > Gammaproteobacteria > Aeromonadales > Aeromonadaceae > Aeromonas > Aeromonas sp. s13. The sequence goes on from NZ_JBFOCS010000088.1 coordinate 15,883, forward strand.
TCTCCCACGACCGCGAATTCGTCTCCTCTCTGGCGACCCGCATTCTGGAGCTGAGCGAAGATGGTATCCGCGACTTCGGCGGCACCTACGAGGATTACCTGCGCACCCAGGGCGTGGTATAACCCCACTCCTGCGCAAGTGCGCAATGCAAAACCGGCACTCAGGTGCCGGTTTTTTTATATCCCGTATTTAGACGACTGAGATGGCGTATAACAGTGGTGTGACTACACGCCACAGAGCAGATAGCAGATAGCAGATAGCAGATAGCAGATAGCAGATAGCAGATAGCAGATAGCAGATAGCAGATAGCAGAGCTTGAGTATCCCCCTCTTTTGCCCACAGATAAAAAAACGGCTCCATCAAGGAGCCGTTTTCAATGGATTGCGCAGTGCCGATTACTCGACGGTCGCTTCTACACTGGTGAAGTACTCGATCTTGGCTGCTTTGCGCAACTCGTCGATCAGAGACTTGTAATCCACCTGAGCTTTGCCCTGACCCAGCTGAGCTTGCAGCATGGCGGCCATGCCGGATGCGGCGGCAGGGACGTTGACCTTGTCCAGCGCAACCACAACGCGGTCACCTTTGGTCTCGGCAACCAGAGCCACGCTGGGCTTGCCGTCGATCGGATGGGGCAGCGTGAACGCCTGGGCAATCAGGTTCTGATCCAGCTCGCGATCGAAGCGGGCAACCCCTTTGTGGGTCTCCACTTTCAGACCGAGTGCAGTCAGATCGGCGGTGATGCTCTCACCGACTTTCAGCTTGTCCAGCAGGCCCTGGGCCTTACCACGGGCCACTTCGCTAGCCTTGTCATGCTTGATGGCGGCAATCACCTGCTCTTTCACCTCGGCCAGCGGCTTGACCGCTTTGGGCTTGTGACCAGTGATGTGCAGCACCAGCGCCTTGCCGTCAGCCAGCTCGATCACGTCGGAGTTGGTGTTGTCATCGCGCAGCTGTTCGGAGAACGCCACGGAGAGCACCTTGGGATCGTTCAGCGGAGCCGGAGCAGTCGCCTGGGTGAAGAAATCGGAAGATTGAACCTTCATCCCCATGGCATCAGCGGTCAGATCCAGCGAGTCCGGGTTTTCGAAGCTGTTGTCAGCCATCTTCTGCTGCTCGGCGAAGAATTTCTCCTTGGCCTTGTCAGCTTGCAGACGAGTGATGGTCTCTTCTTTCACATCGGCAAACGGCTTGGTCTGGGCTGCTTCAACCCCCAGCAGCTTGATGATGTGGAAACCGAACGGGCTCTTCACCACGCCGGAGAGATCGCCAGCCTTGTTCAGGGCGAACGCGGCTTTCTCGAAGGCCGGATCCATCACCCCTTTCTCGAACCAGTCCAGCTCGCCGCCTTTTTTGGCAGAGAAGGTATCGGAAGAGTCAGCCTTGGCCAGCGCAGCGAAATCATCACCCGCCTTGGCTTTGGCCAGCACGGCTTCTGCTTTCTGCTCGGCCGCTTTCTCGTCCTTGCCAAACGGGATCAGGATGTGAGCCACGTGGCGACGCTCGGCACGCTGGAACAGATCCTGGTGCTGATCGTAGTAATCCTGGGCATCCTGCTCGGTGACCTTGATATCCTTGGCGAGGTTGGCGGCGTCCAGCAGCAGATAGTCGACCTTGACCTGCTCGTCGTTCATGAAACGGGCGCCATTGGTCTTGTAGTACTGCTCCAGCTCGTTGTCGGAGACCTGAACGTCAGCCATGTAGTTGGCGGCAGCCAGACGCACCAGACGCAGATCGCGAGTCTGGTTGTAGAGCTTGTCGAGCTGCTCCGCTTCACCCTTGAGGGAGAATTCGGTGCCCAGCAGAGCGCTCATCAACTGTTGACGCACCATGTCCTGACGCAGGGAGTCACGGAACATTTCAGGAGTCATGCCGGCACGACGGATCAGCTGCAGATAGCGGTCATTGTTGAACTTGCCATTCTCGGCAAACTCCGGCATGGCCACGATGGCTTGCTTGATCTGTTCATCGCTGATGCGCAGACCCAGTTCACGGGCCTTGCTGTCCAGCAGTGCCTGGTCGATCAGCCGATCCAGAACGCCGCGGCGGAACTGTTTCATGTAATCGGGGTTCGCGGCCAGCTGGCTGAATGCCTCTCCCATCTGGGATTCCATGCGGGCGCGCTCGTTACGGTAGGCATTTTCCAGTGCCGCAGCACTGATCTCGGTGCCATTGACGGTGGCGGGGGCGGTACGGGCCGGGCCGTTCAGGTAACTACCTACACCAGCCAAGGCAAAGGAGAGGATGATCAGGCCCAAGATAACCTTGGCTACCTTGCCCTGCGCCCCTTCGCGTAGTTTATCCAACATCATGTTTGTACTTATGCTCCCGAACTCGATGGGCGTAAACAATAAAAAGGCGCACCGATTGCGATGCGCCTTGGTCAATCAGTATGAGAGAAGACTCTCTAACTTGTCTGGTCTGCGACCAAGGACGGTAGCCGACGGATATCAGCGACCGACTTAGTTAACAGCGTCTTTCAGGGCCTTACCGGCTTTGAAGGCAGGAACTTTACCAGCAGCGATTTCGATGGTCGCGCCAGTCTGCGGGTTACGGCCTGAACGGGCAGCACGCTCGCGTACAGCGAAAGTACCGAAACCAACCAGAGCAACCTGGTCACCCTCTTTCAGCGCTTCACCAACAGCATCAATGAAGGCATCCAACGCACGGCCAGCGGCAGCTTTGGAGATATCGGCACCGTCTGCAATCTTGTCAATCAGTTGAGATTTATTCACTCTTATATTCCCCTTTTATCAAACACCGCTGCGGCGCTGATTTCCCTGGCCACAACAAGTGGAGGTTTTATAGCAAGCCTCCTGATCAGTTGCAAGTGACAATCTGGCGCAAACCCGCGCCACACAACGCATTGCGACTCATCACGAGTACCCGATCGGTGGTCAAGGCTACTTCCGTTATCGGGCGCATGCAAGCCTTAACCACCCGCCGAATGCGCCAAATTTGCGGCGCATCAACATTTACACGACAGAAACGCGCTCAAACCCCTGTGGATTGTCCTGCAACGCCAATTCCAGCACCTCGTCAATCCAGCGAACCGGATAAATTTCAAGGTCTTGTTTGACGTTTGCCGGGATCTCCTCAAGGTCACGCTCGTTCTCTTTCGGAATAAGCACTCGCTTGATGCCGCCACGATGGGCTGCCAGCAACTTCTCCTTGAGACCACCGATGGGCAGCACTTCGCCGCGCAAGGTGATCTCCCCTGTCATCGCCACATCAGCACGAACCGGATTACCGGTCAAGCTGGAGACCAGGGCGGTACACATGGCGATACCGGCGCTCGGACCATCTTTCGGGGTTGCCCCTTCCGGTACGTGCACGTGGATATCGCGCTTCTCGTAGAAGTCGGCATTGATGCGCAGCTTCTCGGCACGGGCCCGTACCACCGTCATGGCCGCCTGGATGGACTCCTGCATCACGTCACCGAGAGAACCGGTATAAGTGAGCTTGCCCTTGCCCGGCATGTTGGTGGTCTCGATGGTGAGCAGATCGCCCCCCACTTCGGTCCACGCCAGACCACACACCTGACCCACCTGGTTCTGGTCGGTGGCCTTGCCGTAATCGAAACGCTGCACCCCGAGGAACTCCTTGAGGTTCTCCTGATTGACCTGAACGTGCTTGATGCTCTTGTCCAGCAGGATGCGCTTGACCGCCTTGCGACAAATCTTGGAGATCTCGCGCTCCAGACTCCGCACACCCGCCTCGCGGGTGTAGTAGCGGATCACCCCGACCAGGGCAGAATCTTCGATGGTGATCTCGGACTCCTTCAGGCCGTTGCGCTGGATCTGCTTGGCAACCAGATGCTGCTTGGCAATGTTGAGCTTCTCATCTTCGGTGTAACCGGAGAGACGGATCACTTCCATCCGGTCCAGCAAGGGACCCGGGATGTTCATGGAGTTGGAGGTGGCCACGAACATCACGTCCGACAGGTCATAATCCACTTCCAGGTAGTGATCGTTGAAGCTGTTATTCTGCTCGGGATCGAGCACTTCCAGCAAGGCGGATGCGGGATCGCCACGCATGTCCGAGCTCATCTTGTCGATCTCGTCGAGCAGGAACAGCGGGTTCTTCACACCAACTTTCGCCATCTTCTGAATGAGCTTGCCGGGCATGGAACCGATGTAGGTGCGACGGTGACCGCGGATCTCCGCTTCATCACGTACCCCACCGAGGGCCATCCGCACATATTTGCGACCGGTCGCCTTGGCGATGGACTGGCCCAGCGAGGTCTTGCCCACACCGGGAGGGCCAACCAGACAAAGGATGGGGCCCTTGAGCTTGTTCACCCGCGCCTGCACCGCCAGATATTCGAGGATGCGATCCTTGACCTTCTCGAGGCCATAGTGATCGGCATCCAGCACCTCTTGCGCCTTGCCAAGATCTTTCTTGACCTTGGAGCGCGCCTTCCACGGCACCTGTACCATCCAGTCCACATAGCTGCGCACCACGGTAGCCTCGGCGGACATAGGAGACATCATCTTCAGCTTGGCAAGCTCGGCCTGGGCCTTTTCACGGGCATCTTCCGGCATGCCAGCCTCTTCAATCTTGCGATTGAGGGCTTCAAACTCATCCGGGCTATCTTCCAGCTCACCCAGCTCTTTCTGGATGGCCTTCATCTGCTCGTTGAGATAATACTCGCGCTGGCTCTTTTCCATCTGCTTCTTGACGCGAGTACGGATGCGCTTCTCGACCTGCAGCAGGTCAATTTCCGACTCCATCATCGCCATCAGGAATTCGATGCGCTCGGAGACCGAGACGATCTCCAGCACCTTCTGCTTGTCTTCCAGCTTGAGCGGCATGTGGGCCGCCATGGTGTCAGCCAGACGCGCAGCATCGTCGATCGCCGAGATCGAGGTCAGTACCTCGGGCGGGATCTTCTTGTTGAGCTTGATATAGCCTTCAAACTGGCCGATGGCGGAGCGAACCAGCACTTCCTGATCCTTCTCCTCAATGGCTTGGGAGGGGATGTACTGGGCCTCGCAGACAAAGAAATCCTTGTCGTCGATCATCCGCTCCAGGCGGGCACGCTGCCCACCCTCTACCAGCACCTTGACGGTGCCGTCCGGCAGCTTGAGCATCTGCAGAATATTGGCCACTGTCCCGACGGTGAAGATCTCCTCCACCGTTGGCTCATCGGTTGACGCATCCTTCTGAGCCACCAGCAGAACTTTCTTGTCCTGCTCCATGGCCGCTTCCAGACAGCGAATGGATTTTTCCCGCCCCACAAAGAGTGGAATGACCATGTGGGGATAAACCACCACGTCACGAAGAGGCAGGACGGGAATCTCGATGCGTTCTGAACGCTCTAGGTTCATATATGTCCTCTCGGCTTGTTATACCGTTGGCAAAGCGCTTGGCTGAGTATATGGGGGCGCTGAGATGAGATTCAATCGCCGAAACCGTAAAAAGCATGAAAGGGGCAAAAAGCCCCTTCCATTTGATTAAAAATCAGACATTTACTCTGATGCAGCAGCCTGAGTCTCGGGATTCTCGTAGATCATCAAGGGCGCAGAGTCCCCTTTGATCACGGTCTCGTCGATCACCACCTTGCTGACCCCTTCCAGAGAAGGCAGGTCATACATGGTATCCAGCAGAACGGCTTCCACAATGGAACGCAGACCACGAGCACCGGTTTTACGCTCCATCGCCTTGCGGGCAATGGCGTTGAGCGCATCGTCACGAAACTCCAGTTCAACCCCTTCCAGATCGAACAACGCAGCGTACTGTTTGGTCAGCGCGTTTTTCGGCTCTTTCAGGATCTGGATAAGGGCAGACTCGTCCAGCTCGGTCAGGGTCGCGACCACCGGCAGACGGCCGATGAACTCGGGGATCAGACCATACTTGATCAGATCTTCCGGCTCTACCTTGGCGAAGGTCTCGCTCAGGGTGGCCTTGGCATCCTTGGATTTCACCTCGGCGCCAAAACCGATACCGGTTCCCTTCACGGAACGCTGCTCGATCACCTTGTCCAGACCAGCAAAGGCACCGCCACAGATGAAGAGGATCTTGGAGGTATCAACCTGCAAGAACTCCTGCTGCGGATGCTTGCGACCACCTTGCGGCGGCACGGAAGCGATGGTCCCTTCGATCAGCTTGAGCAGTGCCTGCTGTACCCCTTCCCCGGAGACATCGCGGGTGATGGAGGGGTTGTCCGACTTGCGGGAGATCTTGTCGATCTCGTCGATATAGACGATGCCACGCTGGGCCTTCTCCACGTCGTAGTCGCACTTTTGCAGCAGCTTCTGGATGATGTTCTCCACATCCTCGCCCACATAACCAGCTTCGGTCAGGGTGGTCGCATCGGCCATGGTGAACGGCACATCCAGCAGACGAGCCAGAGTCTCGGCCAGCAGGGTTTTACCGCTACCGGTCGGGCCAATCAGCAGGATGTTGGATTTGCCGAGCTCCACACCACTGTTTTCGCCGCTGTTGCGCAGACGCTTGTAGTGGTTGTAGACGGCAACGGCCAACACCTTCTTGGCGTACTCCTGCCCGATCACATAGTCATCGAGATGAGCGCGGATCTGATGAGGGGTCGGCAGCTCGTTACCATCGCGCTTGGGAGAGATCTCGCGGATCTCTTCGCGGATGATATCGTTGCACAGCTCGACGCACTCATCACATATGTAGACGGAAGGGCCAGCGATCAGCTTGCGCACTTCATGCTGGCTTTTGCCGCAAAAAGAGCAGTAGAGCAGCTTATCACCCTCACCCTTGCGTTTCTCTGTCATTCAGCAACCTCGTTTTATCAATAGAGGATGGATCGGCCTGTTGAGTTTACAACAGACCGGGACACCCTGCTCAGCTACGCTGGCTCAGGACACCGTCGACCAGACCATAGGCCACGGCCTGCTCGGCGGACATGAAGTTGTCACGATCGGTGTCACGCTCGATGGTAGCCATGTCCTGACCGGTGTGGAACGCCAGGCGTTCGTTCAGGGTATTTTTAATTTTCAGGATCTCCTGAGCGTGGATCTGGATATCAGATGCCTGACCCTGGAAGCCACCCAGCGGCTGGTGGATCATCACGCGGGCGTTAGGCAGGCAGAAACGCTTGCCCTTGGCGCCGCCAGCCAGCAGGAAGGCACCCATGGAGCAGGCCTGCCCCATGCAGACGGTGCTGACATCCGGCTTGATGAACTGCATGGTGTCATAGATGGACATGCCCGCAGTCACCGAACCACCCGGCGAGTTGATGTAGATATAGATGTCCTTGTCCGGATTCTCGGATTCGAGGAACAGCAACTGGGCAACCACCAGATTGGCCATGTGATCTTCAACCTGACCAGTCAGGAAGATCACCCGCTCTTTCAGCAGACGGGAGTAAATATCGTAGGAACGTTCACCCTTGGCAGTCTGTTCGACCACGATGGGGACCAGCGCATTGCTGGGAGAATCGGTCATATCGTTATAGTTCTTGTACATAAGGCATTGTCCCTAAAATAAAATGGCCCGAGTGGAGATCACACGAGCCATTATACTTAACAGTCTTGACCTTAAGTCAAATGTTCTTAGGCAGCGGCGCCAGACTTGTTGATCACTTCGTCAAAGGCAACTTCTTTTTCGGTCACTTGCGCTTTGGACAGGATCAGGTCGATGGCTTGATCTTCTACTGCCAGGTTACGAACGCCGTTCAGCATCTGTTCGTTCTTCTGATAGTACTCGATCACTTCCTTCGGATCTTCGTAGGCAGTCGCCATGGACTCGATGATGCTGTTTACACGGGCATCGTCAGCCTTGATCTCGTTGGTGCGGATCACGTCACCCAGCAGCAGGCCTACGCGTACACGACGCTCGGCTTGAGCCTGGAACAGTTCAGCCGGCAGCTCGGGAGCGTTACCGCCCTGGAAACCACCGAAGCGCTGCAGAGCCTGCTGACGCAGTGCGTCGATCTCTTGAGCAACAGCTGCTTTCGGCAGGTCGATTTGGTTGGCTTCAACCAGACCGTTCAGAACCTGCTCTTTCACGCTGTTTTTCAGGGCTTGAGCCAGTTCGCGCTCCATGTTCTTGCGCACTTCGGCTTTCAGCTCTTCAACAGAACCGCTTTCGATACCGAAACGCTTCACGAACTCTTCGGTCAGCTCAGGCAGGATCTGCTCTTCAACCTTGATCAGCTTGGAAGCGAACTTGGCTTCTTTGCCTTTCAGGTTTTCAGCGTGGTAGTCAGCCGGGAAGGTCACTTCGATGGTGAACTCGTCGCCTGCTTTCTTGCCCAGGATGGCGTCTTCGAAGCCAGGGATCATGCGGCCAGCGCCCAGCACCAGGTTGAAGCCTTCAGCTTTGCCGCCGTCGAACTCTTCACCGTCGATGGAACCGACGAAGTCCATGGTCACACGCATGCCATTGGCAGCGGCAACATCGGCATCAGCCCAGGTAGCGTGCTGCTTGCGCAGGGTGTCGATCATGTTGGCCAGATCTTCATCCTTCACGGTCGCAACCGGCTTCTCGACCTTGATGGTCTCGAGACCTGCAACTTCGAACTCCGGATACACTTCGAAAGTGGCGGTGAATTCGAAATCCTGACCTTCTTTGATCTCTTTCGGATCCATGGTCGGGGCACCGGCCGGGCTCAGTTTGTTTTCGATGATGGCTTTGATGAAGTTGCTCTGCATCATTTCATCAGCAACGCGGGCGTGAGCCATGGCGCCGAACATCTTCTTGATGATGGCAACCGGAGCCTTGCCAGGACGGAAACCGTCGATGCGACGAGTTTTGGCCAGGCCATTCAATTCTTTACGCACAGCGGCGTCTACGGTAGCGGCCGGTACAGTGATGGTAAGACGGCGTTCCAGACCCTGGGTTGTCTCTACAGAAACTTGCATTCTTCTACCTCGTTCAACTCAGCACTGTGTGCTGACCCTTTATTGCCCCTAGGCAAAGCCCGGAGTCTTCCTGTTTATAAAGACAACGATATGTCTTTGTGATGAGAAAATATGACGCGGCATTATAGCGGCGCACTTTGGTCGAGTCGAGCCACACATCCCCCACATTGAGCGGCGTGCAAGCACAATTCGTGCAAAACTGCCCTTTATATGGGGAGAGAGGTGCCCGACTTCAACTATCCGATGGCAATAATTTTGCGTTTGCTCACCTTTTTTCATCCGAACGCCGCTTTATTACCCATCTTTCGCCGAAAAACAGCCCACCGTTGCGGGCGGCGACTCAATTTGACCAGCCAAATGGCGATTGGACCAATCAACCATTGCGTCCCTACCCCTCCCTCGTTATGGTGGCAACCAAATTGATGATCTGGAGTCACTCACATGGCCTTTTTCCGCTTCTTGTTCAATCTGCTCTGGTTTGTACTGGGAGGTGTCTTTATGGGCCTGGCCTGGTGGCTGGCCGGTCTTGTCTGCTTTATCTCGCTGGTCGGCATCCCCTGGGGACGTGCCTGCTTCGTGATCGGCACCTTTACCTTCTTCCCGTTTGGCAAGCAGGCGGTCAATCGCAAGACCATGACCGGCCAGAGCGATATCGGCACCGGCACGCTGGGACTGATTGGCAATATCCTCTGGTTCGTGCTGATCGGTGTCTGGCTGGCCATCGGCCACATCGCTTCCGCACTGGCCTGCTTTGTGACCATTATCGGTATCCCGTTCGGTATCCAGCACCTCAAGCTGGCGCTGATCAGCCTGGCGCCCATTGGCCAGATGATTGTGACCAATCAGGAGGCGGAATCGGGCCGCTATATCCGCTAAACACGGGAAATGCGCAGGCAGACGCTGCCCTGCAACGAAAAAAAGGGCAGACTAGAGTCTGCCCTTTTCTATTCTCTTTTGTTGAGGCCATCATGTTACCCAGCCACTTTTTCGCCAATCTCGCCCGCATGAAACTCATCTACCGCTGGCCCCTGATGCGCAACATCCAGCCGGAAAACATTGCCGAACACAGCCTGCAGGTCGCCATGGTGGCCCATGCCCTCGGCATCATCAAAAACCGGCTGTTTGGCGGCAGCGTGAATGCCGACCGCGCCGCCGTCATGGCGCTCTACCACGACAGCAGTGAAGTGCTGACCGGCGATCTGCCTACCCCGGTCAAATACTTCAACCCCGAAATTGCCCGCGAGTACAAGAAGATAGAACTGGCCGCCGAGCAGCGTCTGCTTGGCATGCTGCCGCCGGAACTGGTGGAGGACTTTCGCCCCCTGCTCGATTCGGCAGCCCAGGATGACGAGCTGGCCAGGCTGGTCAAGGATGCCGACACCCTCTGCGCCTATACCAAGTGTCTGGAGGAGATCAACGCGGGCAACCGGGAGTTCGAACCGGCTCGCAAGCGCCTTGAAGCCATGCTGGCAGCCCGGATGAGCGATGAGATGCGCTACTTTATCGACACCTTTGTGGCCAGCTTCTCTCTGCCGCTCGATGAGCTTAACGCTCACTAAGCCAGCCCACGCGACCTGAAAACAGCAGGGCCCGCCGGTTTTCACCGACGGGCCCTTCGTTATTTATGGCGCATTAGATGCAGCGCATCAGTGACCCAGCTCGCGGGAGGGCACCAGACCGCTCGCCCGCCAGGCGGGATAGAGGGTCGCCACCAGACTCATCAGGATGGCCGCCCCCGTCACGATAAGCAGATCCTGCATATGCAACTCGGTCGGCAGGAAGTCGATAAAGTAGATATCCGGATTGAGGAAGCGGTGGCCAATGAGCTTTTCGACAACGCTCAGGATCTGGGTCAGCTTGCTGGAGAGCAGGCCCCCCAGCAGCGCACCGAGCAGGGCACCGGCCACGCCGTTTACCATCCCTTGAATGACGAATGTAAGCCGGATCTGACCCGGGCTCGCCCCCATGGTTTTCAGGATGGCGATCTCGCTGCGCTTCTCGTTCACCGCCATCACCAGGGTGGAGACGATGTTGAAGCAGGCGACAGCCACCACCATCAGCATCACCACATACATGACGGTACGCACCATCTGGATGTCCTGATAGAGGTAGCCCTGGCTGTTCATCCAGCTGCGGATATAGACGTGATGAGGGAACTGCTGCGCGGCGGCTACCGTGATGGATTGCGCCTTGAGCACATCGCTCACCCGCAGGCTGAAGCCCTCCACATCGCTACCCATACCGGTGATCGCTTGCGCATCAGCCAGATGCATAAAACCGAGCAGGCCGTCGAGCTGACCGCCGATCTCCAGCAGCCCCACCACGGTCAGGGCTTCGCGCCGCGGGTTCTTGATCCCCGCCTGATCGCCCCCTTGTGGCAACAGCAAGCCGAGAGTGTCACCCACCTTGACGCCCAGCTTGTCGGCGATGGTCTTGCCGAGGATCACCCCACGCTCACCGGCTTGCAGTTCACGCAGGCCACGACCGCTCATGTATTTGCCCGCATCCGACAAGTTGGCTTCCAGTTCGGGCAGCACCGCGCGCAGTTGCACCCCCTTGAGAGCAGAGCCATGCTCCAGCAAACCATTGAGGCGAATAACCGGCGCGGCGGCCTCGACGCCCGGCTGGGCCAGCAGGTAGTCACGCAGACGGGGCCAATCCGGCAGCGGCCGCTCGACGGCGTCCAGCTCACCTTGCGGCACGACCGAGAGCACCCTGTCTTTGAGCTCCCGCTCGAAACCGTTCATGGCAGAGAGGCCCAAGATCAGCGCCATCACCCCGAGGGCGATACCGATCAGGGAAGAGGCTGAGATAAAGGCGATAAACCCGTTGCGACGGCGGGAGCGGCTGTAACGCAGGCCCAGAAAGAGGGGCAGCGGTTTGAACATCAGGCAACCTCCGCCATCACGCCGCTCACCAGGGTCACCCGGCGATGGAGCTTGGCCGCGAGGCTCAAGTCGTGAGTCACTACCACAAACGCAGTGCCCAGTTCACGATTCAGTTCACACAGCAGTTCGTACACCGCGGTGGCACTGGCGTGATCCAGATTGCCGGTAGGTTCATCCGCCAGCACCAGACTCGGTTCGTTGACCAGCGCCCGGGCGATCGCCACCCGCTGACGTTCGCCACCGGAGAGCTCGGAGGGACGGTGATGCAAACGGTGAGAAAGCCCCACCCGCCCCAGTATCTTGGTTGCCTTTTCGGTAGCGACCGCCACCGACTCACCGGCGATCAGCAGCGGCATGGCTGCATTTTCCAGCGCACTGAACTCGGAGAGCAGGTGGTGGAACTGGTAGACAAAGCCCAGCTCGCGGTTGCGAAAACGGGCCTGGGTTCGGCTATCCCAATGGTGGATATCCTCCCCCTTGAACAGCACGGCGCCACTGGAGGGATTGTCGAGGGCTCCCATCAGATGCAGCAGAGTGGTCTTGCCGGAGCCGGAGCTCCCCACCACCGCCAGCATTTCACCGGGCGCGACACAGAGATCGATCCCCTTGAGCACCTGAGTCTCCAGCTCCCCCTCTTTATAGACATGGTTGAGCGCCTGGCAGCGCAGCAGAGGTTCACGGGATACGGCTTCATTCATAACAGGGGCTCCACTTGCCTCGGTAACAACGCTGGCACCCGCAACTACGGGGGCACCAGTCACAACAGAAGATGCATTATTCACGGCATTACTCATAACGCAGCGCCTCGGCCGGTTTCACCCGCGCAGCGCGGGCCGCCGGATAGAGGGTGGCACTGAAGCTCAGCAGCACGGCGCCCAGCAAAATGGTGATGACCTGAGCCGGCTCGACAATCACCGGCAGGCCACTGCCGCCCGCCGCCATATAGAGGTTGAGCCCCACCGCATTGAGCAGAGGGTTGAGACCCAGGGAGAGCGCAAGGCCCGCCAGTCCGCCAAACAGGGCACCAATCACCCCGCTGGAGGCGCCAAGTACCATGAAGATTTTGACGATCCCTGATTCACTCATACCCATGGTGCGCAGGATGGCCACTTCGCCCTCCTTGTCCGTCACCACCATCACCAGCGCGGAGAGGATGTTAAAGGTGGCGACGGCGATGATCAGCACCAGCATCAGCCCCATCATCCGTTTTTCCATGGCGACCGCCTGGAACAGCTCGCCCCGCTCGCGGCGCCAATCCTGCCACAGCAGCCCATCCGGCAACGGTGTCTTGATCACCTCGTCAGCGGCAAAGGGATCATCGAGCCAGAGGCGAATGCCACCGACGGTTTCTGGCGGCAGGCGCAGCAGCCGCTGGGCATCCCCCAGCGCGATCAGCGCAATCTGGTTATCCACATCAGCGCCGACCCCGAAGATGCCGGAGACGGTAAAGAGGCGCTGGGCCGGTACCCGGCCAAACGGGGTGAAGCGGGTCCCTTCGGTCAGGATCAGGCGAACCTGATCGCCGATGGAGACATTGAGGCGACGAGCCACCCCCTGCCCCAACACGATGCGGTAGTGACCTGCCTGCAAGGTATCGAGTCGTCCCCCCAGCATCTGGCTGTGGAGGATGTCATCCTTGGGCCACTTTGCAGGGTCGATCCCCTGCACGCTCACCCCGGTCAGCTGACCGGGGCTTTGCAGCATCCCTTCGCTGTCGAGCATGGGGGCCGAGGCAACCACATGGGGTAATTTGGCCAGATCAGGCAACCCTTGCGGGTCGGCATCAATGCGGCCAGCCTGATTGGTCACCACCACATGGGGGATCACCCCGAGGATGCGCCCTTTGAGCTGCCCTTCGAAACCGTTCATCACCGAAATGACCACCATCAGGGCAGCAACCCCGATGGCGATGCCAAAGGTAGAGAACAGGGAGATAAATGAGACGAAGCGATTGCTGCGCTTCGAGCCTGCATAACGCAGGCCGATGGCCAGCGAAAGGGGCTGAAAAAGTCCGGTCTTCAAGGATATGTACGTTGCCAACAAAATAAGATACCGGATAATAAAGGGAAACCGTCCATGACAACAAGGGATAGCCTCCATGCAGGAACAGTTCTTCAGCGTCACTCATGCCACGCCGGTCAATGTGATCCCCATGCCGGCCGACTTCCACCTCCCCTCGCTGGAGGAGCTTGACGCTGAGCTGCCGGAGCCCTTTCGGATCTCTTCGGCCATTACCTCCATCGATCTGGTGACCACTCGCCTGCTGCGCAACCAGAACGAGTCGATGCACGATCTGATCGAGATCGTCAATCAGCAGTCCCGCAAGATCGACATGATCATGGGCTATGTGCTCTCCCTGCAGGACCATCCGGAGCAGCGCTTTCACACCCTGCGCTTCGGGGCTGGCCAGCTCACCTACCTGCACCCCTATCATGGTCACGGGGATGCGCCGCACCTGCACCAGATCGTCCGCCTCAAGATCTTCCTGCGGGAAGAGGCGGCCGCTATCTACTGCTATGGCCAGGTCAAACAGCTCGACGGCGGTGAACATGGCACCCATGTGCAGCTCGACTATGTGCGGATCCGCGAAGATGACCGTGAACTGCTGGTTCGTGCCAGCCTCCACGTGCAATCGAAGCAGCTCAAGCTGCGCGCCCAAGAACGTCAGCGCTAACCAGAGCGAACGTCAGCGATAGATAACGTCAACGTTAAAAGAATCGAACCATGCCAATGACACTCCCCGCCTTGCCCGCCAAAGCGGGCCAAAAGATCACGCTCGGCCAGCTGGTCGGCAGCAGCCTCTCGCTGATTGCAGCCCGTCTCACCAGTGAAGCCAAGGGGCCGGTACTGCTTATTACCGCCGATACCCCGAGCGCCCTGCGCCTGGAGCAGGAGCTTCAGTATTTGCTGGCAGACAAGCAGCTAGCCGATCAGTCTGCGCCGGTATTGCTGTTCCCCGATTGGGAGACCCTGCCCTACGACACCTTCTCTCCCCATCAGGACATCATCTCCCAGCGGCTCGAAACTCTCTACAAGCTGCCGCAGATGAGCAAGGGGGTATTGATTGTCCCCATCTCCACCCTGATGTTGCGCTGCGCCCCCCGGGTCTATCTCGACAAATACAGCCTGATGGTGAAGGCCGGCCAGCGCCTCAATCTGCAACAGCTGCGCGGACGCCTGGCCGAGGCGGGTTACGTGGCGGTGGATCAGGTGCTGGAACATGGCGAATTTGCCGCCCGCGGCTCCCTGCTCGATCTCTTCCCCATGGGCAGTAGCAGCCCCTATCGCATCGACTTCTTCGACGATGAAGTGGACTCCATCCGCCCATTCGATCCCGAAACCCAGCGCTCCAGCGAACCGGTCAAGACGGTCAGCCTGCTGCCCGCCCGGGAATACCCTACCGACGAGGCAGCCATCGAACTGTTTCGCGGCCAGTTCCGCGAGCAGTTCGAGCTGTCGCGGGCCGAGGGCTCCGTCTATCAGGAGGTGAGCAAGGGGCGTTGGCCCGCCGGCATCGAGTATTATCTGCCACTCTTCTTCAACCAGACTGCCAGCCTGTTTGACTACCTGCCGGAAGATACCCTGCTGCTCACCGTGGGGGATATCTACCCCGCCGCCCAGCGTTTCTGGAACGATATCGGCCAGCGCTATGAAGACAGACGCTGGGACAATACTCGCCCCCTGCTACCCCCGGCCCAGCTCTATCTGCCGGTGGAGCAGCTCTTTGCAGCCCTTGGCCAATATGGCGCGGTGCGGCTGCAAGAGGCCGCCACTGCGGGCGATGCTGGTCAGCACGATCTGCCCATCGAGGCGCTGCCGGATCTGCAACTCGATCACAGCAAGGAGCAACCCTTGCTGGCGCTCAACCAGTTCCTGCAAGGCTTTGCCGGGCGCACCCTGTTTGCGGTGGAATCCGAAGGGCGACGGGAGGTGCTCGGCGATCTGCTGGCGCGTATCTCGCTGCAACCCAAGGAGTTCCCCTCCCTTGACGCCTTTATGGCGAGCCCGGATCGACACGGCCTGCTGGTTGCCCCCCTTGAGCGTGGCTTCCTGTGGCAGGAGGTCGGTCAGGATCCACTGGCGCTGATCACCGAGACCGAGCTGCTGGGCGGCAAGGTGCGCAGCAAGCGAGCGCGGGAGAAGAGCAAAAACTTAAGCTCCGATGCAGTGATCAGAAACCTGGGCGAGCTGACCCAGGGCCAGCCGGTGGTCCATCTGGATCACGGGGTCGGCCGCTATCTGGGGCTCGAAACCATCGACGCCGGTGGTCTGCCCACCGAGTTTTTGACCCTCGAATATGCCGGCGGCGACAAGCTGTTCGTGCCGGTCACCAGTTTGCACCTTATCAGCCGCTACACCGGTTCTGATAACCCGCCCAGCCACAAGCTCGGCGGTGAAGCCTGGAGCAAGGCGCGGCGCAAGGCGGCGGAGAAGGTGCGCGACGTGGCAGCCGAGTTGCTGGATGTCTACGCTCATCGCGCCGCTCGCGCCGGTTTTGCCTTCAAGCACGACAAAGAGGCCTATCGCCAGTTTGCCGCCAGCTTCCCGTTCGAGGAAACCGACGATCAGCTCAACGCCATCAATGCGGTGCTGGGGGACATGTGTCAGGCCAAGAGCATGGACCGACTGGTGTGTGGCGACGTAGGTTTCGGCAAGACCGAAGTGGCGATGCGGGCGGCGTTTGTGGCCGTCCACGGCGGCAAGCAGGTTGCCGTGCTGGTGCCCACCACCCTGCTGGCGCAACAGCACTACGACAACTTCCGCGACCGCTTCGCCAACTGGCCGGTGCGGGTCGAGGTGCTGAGCCGCTTCCGCTCCGCCAAGGAGCAGAGCGCTGTGATGAAGGAATTGGCCGAAGGCAAGGTGGATATCATCATCGGCACCCACAAGCTGCTCGGCTCCGAGCTCACTTTCAAGGATCTGGGACTGCTCATCGTCGATGAGGAGCACAGATTCGGGGTGCGCCAGAAGGAGAAGATCAAGGCGCTGCGGGCCGATGTGGATATCCTCACCCTGACCGCAACCCCCATTCCGCGCACCCTCAACATGGCGATGTCGGGCATGCGGGATCTCTCCATCATCGCCACCCCGCCCGCCAAGCGACTCGCCATCAAGACCTTCGTGCGCCAACACGAACCGGCGGTGGTACGCGAGGCTGTGCTGCGGGAATTGAAGCGTGGTGGTCAGGTTTACTACCTGCACAACGATGTCGAGAGCATCGAGAAGTGCGCCGCCGATCTTGCCGAATTAGTGCCAGAGGCCCGCATCGGCATCGCCCACGGCCAGATGCGCGAGCGCGACCTTGAGCGGATCATGTCCGACTTCTACCACCAGCGCTTCAACCTGCTGGTCTGCACTACCATCATCGAGACCGGCATCGACGTGCCGAGCGCCAACACCATCATCATGGATCGGGCGGATCACCTCGGTCTGGCCCAGCTGCACCAGCTGCGGGGCCGGGTTGGCCGCTCCCACCATCAGGCCTATGCCTACCTGCTCACCCCCCATCCCAAGCTGATGACCAAGGATGCGGCCAAGCGGCTGGAGGCGATCGCCTCGCTCGAAGATCTCGGCGCCGGTTTTGCGCTGGCGACCCACGATCTGGAGATCCGTGGCGCGGGCGAACTGCTCGGCGACGATCAGAGCGGCCAGATCGAATCGGTCGGCTTCACCCTCTACATGGAGATGCTGGAGCAGGCGGTCGAGGCACTGAAAAATGGTAAGGAGCCATCGCTGGAGCAGCTGATGAGCCAGCATACCGAGGTAGAACTGCGCCTGCCTGCGCTGCTGCCGGATAACTATATTCCGGACGTCAACATGCGCCTCTCCATGTACAAGCGGATCGCCAGTGCGGCGGACGAGCAAGAGCTGCGAGAGCTGAAAGTGGAGCTGATCGACCGCTTTGGTCTCTTGCCGGAGGCGACCAAAACTTTGCTGGAGCTGGCCGCCTTCCGCCAGCGTGCCACCGCCCTTGGCATTCGCCGGGTGGAGATGAGCGAGCGTGGCGGCTATCTCGACTTCACCCAGGAGACAAAGGTCAATCCGACCTATCTGGTCAAACTGCTCTCCAGCCAGCCAAGGGTCTACAAGATGGACGGGCCGACCCGGTTGCGTTTCCAGGTACCGACCCAGGATCGCGCCATGCGCCTGAAACTGGTGGATGGCTTGCTGGCAGATCTGGCCAACAACAGCCTGTGAATACTGCAACGCTGGCGGCGAGCCAGAGAGATAACGCCAACTAAAACGGGAGCCATCTCGGCTCCCGTTTTTTATTCGCTATCAGTCAGCTGCGTACTATCAGCCCTGGTTAGCTGGATCCTCATGGGCGGAGAACTCGCGCATAAAGGCTTCGGCCCGCTCCACCATCTTGGTCGAGCCAACGAAGTAAGGGGTGCGCTGGTGCAGCGCGGTGGGCTGGATATCCATGATGCGGCCAAAGCCGTCGGAGGCCTTGCCACCAGCCTGCTCCACCAGAAACGCCATCGGGTTGCACTCATAGAGCAGCCGCAACTTGCCATTCGGCGAGTTGGTGCCGGACGGATAGATGTAGATGCCGCCCTTGAGCAGGTTGCGATGGAAATCAGAGACCAGGGAGCCGATATAGCGGGAGGTGTAAGGTCTGTGGGTCGCCTCGTCGCGCTCCTGGCAATATTTGAGGTACTTCTTCACCCCGTCCGGGAACTTGATGTAATTGCCCTCGTTGATGGAGTAGATCTTGCCCTCTTCCGGAATGCGGATGTTCTCGTGGGAGAGGCAGAAGCAACCGATGGAGGGGTCGTAGGTAAAGCCGTTGACGCCAAAGCCGGTAGTGTAGACCAGCATGGTGGAGGAGCCGTAGACCACATAACCGGCGGCGACCTGACGGTTGCCCGGTTGCAGGAAGTCCTCCAGGGTCACCGGCGAACCCTGCGGGCTCAAACGGCGGTAGATGGAGAAGATGGTCCCGACCGAGACGTTGACGTCGATATTGGAGGAGCCATCGAGCGGGTCGATCAGCACCACATACTTGGAGTTTTTGGAGAGTGGCGAGTCAAAGGCCACGAAGTCCTCTTCTTCTTCCGAGGCCATGCCACACACCTCGCCGCGCGCTTCCAGCGCCGCCTTGAAGCGTTCGTTGGCGTAGACATCCAGCTTCTGCTGCACCTCGCCCTGTACGTTTTCAGCGCCCATGGAACCGATGATATCCGCCAGTCCCGCCTTGTTGATCTCCCGGTTCACCACCTTGGCAGCAAGGCGGATCGAGCTGAGCAACGAGGTCAGCTCGCCGGTCGCGGTAGGATAATCCGCCTGCTTTTTGACGATGAACTCACCCATGGTGATCATGTTTCGCATTTTTGTTCCTTTAGATCGCATCCGTTGGCATTGAAAACGTTTGCAGGCGTCGGCAAAAAAAATGCCGATCACCGGCGGCCTTGATTTGTAACCTAATGTAACGTCTGTTTTTTGTTTTTGCAGCGAATTAAGCGGCCTATTAAATAGGCTATTTCGCCTCACGTTATAGTAAAAGACACTTTTTATTCGGTTCCAATCGATAACTTTCGGACCCTTAATTCGTGGCAATAACCTGCGACAAGCCATGAGCTGACTGGCCTTGAGCCATTAAAAATGGAGTCTGATGGGCCTGCCGTTCCCTCAGCCATTGCCTCTTGAGATCCGATCGCCAATCCAGCACACTGATTTCGCTTTGGAAGCAAATAAAACTCAAGGATTATCAATGAACAAGACTCTCATTGCCGGCATGGTAGCCGGACTGTTTGCCCTTCCCGCCTGGGCTGCCCAGGTGCCTGCCGGTACCAAGCTGCTGCCGGATGCCCAACAAATCTACGTGACCAATATCGGCACCGAACCCACCACCATCGACCCCCAGCTGGTAGAAGAGACCGCCGGTAGTGCCATCGTCAACGATCTGTTTGAAGGGCTCTATGAGCTGGATAATACAGGCAAGATCAAACCAGCAGGCGCCGTCAGCTACGAGGTCGACAAGACAGGTACCGTCTACACCTTCAAACTGAGGCCCGAGGCCAAGTGGTCAAACGGTGAACCGGTCACCGCCGCCGATTATGTCTACGGCTGGCAACGGGCGGCCGATCCCAAGACTGCCTCCAACTACGCCTGGTTTATCGAGTTGACCGGAGTGGTCAATGCAAGGGAGGTGACACAGGGCAAGAAGAGCCCGTCAGAGCTAGGGATCAAGGCGCTCGATGACCACACCCTGCAGGTCACCCTGAAAAATCCGGTTCCCTTCTTCCTGAAGACGCTTGCCCACTACACCACGTTCCCGGCCCCCAAGGCCACCATTGAAAAATTCGGTAAGGATTGGGTCAAACCGGGCAATATCGTCTCCAACGGTGCCTTTGTACTCAAGGAGTGGACCCCCAACGAGCGGCTGAGCGCCGAGCGCAATACCCACTACTGGAACAACCAGCACACCGTCCTGAACAAGGTGATCTATCTGGAGATCGTCTCCGAAACCGCCGCCTACAACCGCTATCGCACCGGTGAACTGCACTACACCACTTATCCGCTGGAGCAGTACAAACAGCTCAAGAGTAAGAGTCCGGAAGAACTGGTCAGCGTCCCCACGCTGGCCAGCTATTACTATGTCTTCAATACCCAGCGCAAACCGTTCGATGACCCGAAAGTACGCAAGGCGCTCTCGCTCGCCATCGACCGGGAGACCATCACCGACAAGATCCTGGGACAGGGACAAATTGCCGCATATAGCTTCACGCCCCCCATTGTGGACGGTTTTGAATTGAAAAAACCGGCCAGCCAGCTGCAGAGCAAAGAGGAGCGGATCAAGCAAGCCAAAGCCCTCTTGGCCGAAGCGGGTTATGGTCCGGACAAGCCACTCACCGTGGACATTCTCTACAACACCAACGAGAGCCACAAAAAGATTGCGCTGGCCGTCTCCTCCATGTGGAAACACAACCTGGGGGTCACTGCCACCCTCAACAACATGGAGTGGAAGACCATGGTCTCGGCACTCAACGAGGGGGATTTTGGCGTTAGCCGCTATGGCTGGAACGGGGATTATAACGACGCCTCCACCTTCCTCGATATCATGACCTCCAGCAGCAGTGCCAACAGCGGCAAGTGGTTCAACAAGGAGTACGACGCCCTGCTGGCCAAGGCCCACGACTCGCTGGATCCCGCTGAACGCAATGCCCTGTATCAACAGGCAGAGGCACTCATTGATGCGGATGCCCCCATCGCCCCTATCTATTTCTCGGTCAAATCCAGGTTGCTCAAGCCTTTCGTGAAAGGCTACCCCCACCTTAACCCGCAGGATGTGGTCTACAGCAAGGAGCTCTATCTGGTTGCCCAATAGACACTGACTGAACAGGTCAACAAGACTTGCTGACCTTTGTTGTAATGATGGTCAAGAGAGGCAGCTTCAAGTCCAGGTAATCTAAGTAGGACCGCTGATATCTGCAACAAGCAAACGCCAGAACCGCTTTCTGAACGACAAAACCCCCGATACGCTATATCGGGGGTTTTGAGGTAGAAAACACAAGCTAAAAATGGGTGACGTTTTCAGCTTCTAGATAAGGCCACATTGCACTTGATCACTTGGCTCAACTGGCCCAAGTGATTATGTGATCAATCCACTCACCAGCCTGATCCTCGTGAACCACTTTGCCACGTACAGATTGACCTGCCTGATGCATGGCAGAGCGACTGCCGGTCAGCAGCGGATGCCACTCTGGCAGAGTATCTCCGTCAGCCAGTAAACGATAGGCACATGTAGAGGGGAGCCAATCATATTCGGCAATCTTGTCGTGAGTTATCTGCAGACAGTCAGGCTCTTTTTTGAAGCGATTAAGATAATCGGAACACTGGCAGGTCTTGGTATTGAGCAGGTTACAAGCCACATTGGTGAATACAAGCTCATCTGTATCTTCATCAATGAGCTTGTTAAGGCAACATTTACCGCAACCATCGCAGAGGGATTCCCACTCGGATTCAGTCATCTGCTGCAGACTCTTGGTCTGCCAAAAGGAGGATTGCATCATACCGCTCACTTAATATGCCTTCTCAAACGCGTGGTTATACCTATTGTCATCCTGAATTTCAAGGTTGGCATTGTCCACGGAGTTCTTTAGCAATAAAAACCAAACATAAAAAAACCGGCGCCTTGGCGCCGGTTTTTGCTCACTATGTCTCGATTACAGAGAAGCAGTGAAGGTACGGGTGATGACGTCTTGCTGTTGCTCTTTGGTCAAAGAGTTGAAGCGAACGGCATAACCGGATACGCGGATGGTCAACTGCGGATATTTCTCCGGGTTTTCCATGGCGTCCAGCAGCATTTCACGGTTCATCACGTTGACGTTCAGGTGCTGACCGCCTTCCAGGTTGGACTCATGGTGGAAGTAACCATCCATCAGACCGGCCAGGTTGGCTTTCTGGGCTTCCATGTCTTTACCCAGCGCGTTTGGCACGATGGAGAAGGTATAGGAGATACCATCTTTGGCGTAAGCGAACGGCAGCTTGGCAACGGAAGTCAGGGAAGCAACGGCACCCTTCTGGTCACGACCGTGCATCGGGTTGGCACCCGGGCCGAACGGCGCACCAGCGCGACGGCCATCCGGGGTGTTACCGGTCTTCTTGCCGTACACCACGTTGGAGGTGATGGTCAGCACGGACTGGGTAGCCACGGCACCACGGTAGGTGTTCAGCTTCTGAATTTTCTTCATGAAGCGCTCAACCAGGTCGCAGGCGATGTCATCGACGCGAGCGTCGTTGTTACCGAACTGCGGGTACTCGCCTTCGATTTCGAAGTCGATGGCAACGCCATCTTCGTCACGAATCGGCTTGACCTTGGCGAACTTGATGGCAGACAGGGAGTCAGCGGCTACGGACAGACCCGCGATACCACACGCCATGGTGCGATATACGTCACGGTCGTGCAGCGCCATCAGAGAGGCTTCGTAGCTGTACTTGTCGTGCATGTAGTGGATGATGTTCAGCGCAGCAACGTATTGCTTGGCCAGCCAATCCATGAAGTGGTCCAGACGATCCATCACGTCGTTGTAGTCGAGGTACTCGGACTTGACCATTTCGGTCTTCGGACCGACCTGGATCTTGAGCTTCTCGTCCATACCGCCGTTGATTGCATACAGCATGGTCTTGGCCAGGTTGGCACGGGCACCGAAGAACTGCATCTGTTTGCCGACGATCATCGGGGACACACAGCAAGCGATGGCGTAGTCATCGTTGTTGAAGTCCGGACGCATCAGGTCGTCGTTCTCGTACTGAACGGAAGAGGTCTCGATGGATACCTTGGCGCAGTACTTCTTGAAACCGACCGGCAGCTTCTCGGACCACAGGATGGTCAGGTTCGGCTCAGGGGACGGGCCCATGGTGTACAGGGTGTTCAGCATACGGAAGCTGTTCTTGGTGACCAGGGTACGGCCATCAACGCCCATACCTGCCAGGGTCTCGGTAGCCCACATCGGGTCGCCGGAGAACAGTGAATCGTATTCCGGGGTACGCAGGAAGCGAACCATACGCAGCTTCATGACCATGTGGTCCATCAGCTCCTGGGCTTCTTGCTCGGTGATCAGGCCTTTTTGCAGGTCACGCTCGATGTAGATGTCCAGGAAGCTGGAAGTACGGCCGAAGGACATGGCGGCGCCGTTCTGGGACTTGACTGCCGCCAGGTAGGCGAAGTAGGTCCACTGTACGGCTTCTTTGGCGTTCTTGGCCGGTACGGAGATATCACAACCGTACTTGGCAGCCATTACCTTCATCTGTGCCAGGGCACGGTGCTGCTCGGAGATCTCTTCGCGCAGACGGATGGTGGCTTCCAGGTTGACACCGTTTTCCAGGTCAGCCTGCAGGGACTTGAACTGGGCCAGTTTGTCGGCCATCAGGAAGTCGATACCGTACAGGGCAACACGACGGTAGTCACCGATGATACGGCCACGGCCGTAGGCATCCGGCAGACCGGTGATAACACCAGACTTACGGCAGTTCAGGATGTCTTTGGTGTAAACGTCAAACACGCCCTGGTTGTGAGTCTTGCGGTATTCAGTGAAGATCTTCTCGACCATCGGGTCCAGTTGACGACCGTACACTTCGCAAGAAGTTTTAACCATCTTGATACCGCCGTTGGCGATGATGGCGCGCTTCAGCGGCTTGTCAGTCTGCAGACCAACGATCTGCTCCAGGCTCTGATCGATATAACCGGCATCGTGTGCGGTAATGGTGGAGGGCAGGTCAGTATCAAAATCGACCGGCGCATGAGTGCGGTTCTCGATTTTGATCCCTTCCATGACCTTGTCCCACAGCTTGGTGGTCGCTTCGGTCGCGCCAGCCAGGAAGGACTCGTCACCTTCATACGGGGTGTAGTTCTTCTGGATGAAGTCGCGGGTGTTGACAGAGGTCTGCCATTCACCGGCCGCGAAGCCTTCCCATGCTTTTTGGAACTGTTCGTTAAGTTCTGCCATTTTTCATTACCTCACACGGTATTGATGTAGTATCCCGCAATCATCCTTAATGATGACGACGGAAGATAAACCAGTAAGTCAGACCAACCATCACGCCACCACCGATGATATTGCCGATGGTCACGGGGATGAGGTTGTGTAGGACGAAGTTGGATACGGTCAGGTCAGCAAAGGTTGCTGGATCCTGGCCGATGGCCTGCCAAAATTCCGGACTAGCCACGCTGTGGATAGCGATACCAACCGGAATCATAAACATGTTTGCGATGCTGTGCTCGAAACCTGAGGCAACGAACATGGCAACCGGCAGCAGCATAACCACTACCTTGTCAGTCGCGCTGCGGGCACCAAAGGCCATCCAGGCAGCAAGACATACCATCAGGTTACAGAGGATACCCAGCGCCACCGCTTCGAAGAAGGTGTGGTGAATTTTGTGTTGGGCCACTTTCAGGGCGTTAAGGCCCCACTGACCGTCTGCTGCCGTGTACTCTGCAGAAACGATGATCAGCGCCACCATCAGCAGACCGCCAATCAGGTTACCGAAGTAGACCAGACCCCAATTCTTGAGCAGCTGAGCCCAGCTGATGCGATTGGCAGCCTTGGCCACCAGTGTCAGGGTGGTGGAGGTGAACAGCTCGGCACCGAGCAGCACACAAAGAATAAGTCCGAGAGAGAAGCAGAGACCGCCCACCAACTTGGCCATACCCCAAGGCATGGAGCCGGTTCCGGTCGTCACTGTGATGTAGAAGATAAATGCGATGGCGATGAAAGCGCCTGCGGTAATGGCCAGTGGAATGACCTTGTATGCCGGCTTGGTAGCCTTGGCATAGGTGATGTCTTCAGCCAGTGCAGCGATGGCTTCGGGCTTGAGACAATCGAATGGAGATTCAGCTTTCAATTATTTTCTACCTGAATGTTTTGCCTGTTGAAATCATAACAAAGGGCCAAATAGCCAAAATTGACATTGATCAAGTTTATCAGAGTGCGAATGTAATTTTACTACAAATATTTTAGTGCGATGGCTACGCCACTTTACACCAGGTATCAGCTGAAACAGAAATATCACATTTTTAATGCAATGATTTTAAAGAATTTATTTCCAATCATGGAAATATGGTATTGGCAAGATATCTTTGCAGATCGCCAGCACATCCCCTGCCCTGTCATCAACCCCCTTAGGGGTATTTTTTGTTTTTTATTTCATCTTTGAATAACAATCCCGTGCCTTGCCGCACGATAAACAGAAGGGGCCACTCGGCCCCTTCCTTTACAGCAACAATCACGCCCAGTGATGGGCTCGCTTGGCCTTTTGCAGCTTCTCGTAAGCCGCCAGCAGCTTCTGGTGCAGCGGGAACTGGGAGAGCGACAGGTCGGCCGCCTCCAGCCCGTGGAAGCGTGCTTCGCCACTGGCGTTAGCCCATGCCTGTACCAGCGTCTCTTCGCCATACATGCGAGTGAAGACGGCGCGATACTGCTCCGGATCCCGCTCCTCGTCGAGGAACAACTCGACGCAGGCACGCAGGGCGCGGTAGTAGCTGGCACGCTCGGCAGTAAACACCGACTGGTTGAACTCCATGGTCCAGTCGATGAGATCCAGTGCGGTCTCCAGCTCACCGGCGGCCAACGCCAGCATGGCTTTCAGCTCGCCAACGCGCAGGGTGTGCAGCGCGGTACCCTTGGCGGCAGCGATGCCCAGCAGCTCGCGTACACGGGTACGCTCGTCGTGCCCCTCTTCATCCAGTTGATCAAACAACGCCATGTACTGCTCGGCATCCCAATCCAGTGATGGCAGCGCCAGGATCACTTCGCGCAGGTTGGCGCCCATGTTGTTGTTGGCCAGCAGCAGATCTTCGGCCGGATAGATGTCGGACATGCCCGGCACCAGAATGCGGCAGGCGTAGACACCCAGATGCTCGTAGTCGGCGATATAGACCGGCTGCTCCAGCTCATGGAAGATGCCGATCAGGTGATCGAACTCCTCCTGCGAGGTACCACGGAAGTCCCAGTCGGCAAACTCGAAGTCCGCATCCTGCTTGAACAGATCCCAGCTGATGAGGCCCGAGGAGTCGATGAAGTGGGTCTCGAGGTTGTGGTGATCCGCCACCTGCTCGTTGTCGAATGACGGCGGCACAAACACGTCGAGATCCTTGAGACCACGGCCCTGCAGCAGCTCGGTCACGGTACGCTCGAAGGCCACTTCGAAGCGCGGGTGGGCGCCGAAGGAGGCAAAGCAGGTGCCGTTGCTCGGGTTGAGCAGCACCACACAGATGACCGGATAGCGGCCACCCAGGGAGGCATCGAAGCTGTAAATGGGGAAGCCTTCCGCTTCGAGCGCCGCGATGGAGGCGGCAATCCCCGGATAACGGGCAATGACCTCGTCCGGGATCAGCGGCAAGCTGATGGCCTCGGCGATGATCTTGTTCTTCACGTGGCGCTCGAACACCTCGGAGAGCGCTTGAGTGCGCGCTTCGGTCTTGGTGTTGCCAGCGCTCATGCCGTTGGAGACATAGAGGTTGCCGATGATGTTCATCGGGATGTAGACGGTCTCGTGATCGGACTGGCGCTCGAACGGCAGCGCGACGATACCGCGCTCTTCGTTGTTT
The DNA here is from genome assembly GCF_040907905.1 of Aeromonas sp. s13. Lineage (NCBI taxonomy): Bacteria > Pseudomonadati > Pseudomonadota > Gammaproteobacteria > Aeromonadales > Aeromonadaceae > Aeromonas > Aeromonas sp. s13. Next base: position 42,657 of record NZ_JBFOCS010000088.1, read on the forward strand.
GACTGCAGATCCACCAGCATGTCGGCGGTTACTTCACCATCCGGGTTGTAAAACTTGCGGGTGAAGCTGTCGAGCAGACCGGCCGGGAACTGGTCACCCTCGATGGGGAACCACTTTTCGTTCGGGTAGTGAACGAAATCGCCGTTGGCGACCTGCTCGCCCAGATAGAAGTCGGCGAAGAAGTAGTTGGTGGAGAGACGCTCGAAATATTCGCCAAGAGCAGACGCGAGGGCCGCCTTCTTGCTGGCACCCTTGCCGTTGGTAAAGCAGAGGGCGCACTCTTTGTCGCGAATATGCACCGACCAGACGTTCGGCACGGGGTTGAGCCAGGAGGCCTCTTCAATATCAAAGCCCAAGGCTTGCAGCTTGGTCTGGAAGCGTTCGATGGAGTCTTCCAGCGCCGCGTCCTTGCCGGGAATAAAAGTGTGGTCAGTCATCACGATATCCTGATTTTTATTGGCTCATGTTCGGCCGCAGATAATAGCAGGGGTCGGCGGCTTTGGCAGGACAAAAATCAGCAAACAGGGATGAGTCGCACGTTGAGAAACCGGCTTATCCCCGCTCCCCCGTCACAAACAGCGCGGGCCCGGGGATTGCCCGGGCCCGCTGGTTACGCGACGCGATACATCGTCAGAGCTGCTTGCCCTGGCTCGCAATCACCTGGCTGTACCAGTGGAAGCTCGCCTTCTTGATCCGGCGAAGGGAGCCCCCCTGCTCGTCACGCTCCACATAGACGAAGCCGTAACGCTTCTGGTAGCCGTTGAGCCAGCTCAGGATGTCGGTGAACGACCAGGCGCAGTAGCCGAGCAATTCCACCCCATCCTGCATCGCCTCCTGGCACGCCTTGACGTGGCTGCGCAGGTAATCGATGCGGTACTCATCGTTCACCTTGTCGCCCGCCTCCAGCTTGTCGAACTCGCCAAGACCGTTCTCGGTGATCATCAGCGGCAGACCATAGCGGGAAGAGAGGCGACGCAGCGCGATGCGCATCCCGGTCGGGTCGATGGCCCAGTCCCAGTTGCTGGTCTCAAGGTGCGGATTGGGCGCCGTCTTGTAGAGGCCGGGGATGCCGCTCGATGGCGTAGTCCCCTTCTTGCCGGTGGTGTTGATCCGCTGCAGGGTCTGACCGCCCAAGGGGTTATCGGTGTAGGTCAGGGTGTAGTAGTAGTTGACGCCGATGTAGTCGGGCGTCCCTTCGCGCAGCAGCTCCATATCGCCCGGCAGGATCTCCGGCGCCTCGCCGTTTTCCCGCAAGTAAGCGAGCGCCGCTTGCGGATAACGGCCAAAGCAGTAGGCATCCAGCCACCAGAGGTTGTTGAACTCCTCGGCATTCTCGTAGGCCAGCATATCTTTCGGATCGCACGACGCCGGATAGGCAGGAGAGTAAGCAAAGCTCGGGCCGATGAGGCCATTTGGCACATGCTGGCGAAACGCCTTGATCACCCGGGCATTGGCCAGAAACGCGATATGGTTGGCGGCAAAGAAGCGCTTGCGATCCTGCACAGCGGGCGGATGGGTGCCGAGCTGATAGGCGTTAGTCAGGTTGTAGTTCTGCTCGTTAAGCGACACCCAGTACTTCACCTTGCCGGCAAAACGCTGATAGAGGGTCACGCAGTAGCGCTCGAAATCCTCGATAATGCGTCGGTCTTCCCAGCCGCCGTACCCATCCTGCAGCGCCTGCGGCAGATCCCAGTGATAAAGGGTCAGCACCGGTTCGATCTGGTGGGCCAAGAGGGTGTCGATCAGCTTCTCGTAGAAGGCCAGCCCCGCCTCGTTCACCTCCCCCCGACCGGTGGGGTAGATGCGCGGCCAGCTCACCGAGAAGCGATAGGCCTTGAGCCCCATCTCGGCCATCAGCGCCACGTCCTCTTCCATACGGTGGTAGTGATCCACCGCCACATCGCCGTTGCTCCCCTCAAAGGTCTTGCCCGGTAGCTTGGTAAAGAGATCCCACACCGAGGGCCCCTTGCCATCGGCATTCCAGCCCCCCTCCACCTGATAGGCGGCGGAGGCGGCGCCCCACAGAAAATCTCTCGGGAAGTCGTTGAACTTGTGATGATGCATCTGGTGTTGCTCCTTCTGCGCTGATGGTGTCAGCCATCTCTGATAACTCGATGCCCCCTGTCGGGGCACCCGAAATGAATTGGCATAAGCATCCATCACTTCTAAAATTCCGTCCAATGACAAATATGACCACTCAACATTCCCAACAGGAATGAAAGGAGCCCTGATGGAGTTACGGGATCTGAAAGCCTTCGTCACTCTGGGGGAGGTACTGCACTTCGGCCAGGCGGCGGTACGCCAGCACGTTACCCAGTCGGCCCTGAGCAAACAGATCAGGCGGCTGGAGGAGGAGCTGGGCGGCGAGCTGTTCGAGCGCAACGCCAGTACCACTCGCCTCACCGGACTGGGTAGGGCGCTGTATGAGGATGCCCGCGCTGTGGTCATCCAGAGCGAGCAGCTCTCGCGCACCGCCCGCGACGTGCTGGCGGGCAATGTCGGCACCCTGCGCATCGGCTTTGGCGTGGCCACCAAAATCCTGGTGCCCTCCGCCATTGCCCGTTTTCGCGCCGAGCGGCCGCAAGTGACCATCGAGCTCAACGATCTCTCCACCCACCACCAGTTGCTGGCGCTGAGTGAAGGCAAGCTGGATCTCGGTTTTTGCCGCCTGCCCGCCCCCAAGGGGTGGCACGCCCTGCCGGTGGTCGAAGCCCACTTTGTCGCCGTGCTGCCCGCCAGCTACCGCGATGTGAGGGCATTGGCGGATCTGGTAGACAAGCCGCTGGCGATCCTGCGTCGTGACAAGGCCCCGTCCTTTTACGATCACCTGATGAACTATCTGGCCCAGAGCGGGCTGCGTTTTCGCGATATCCAGTACGTCAACGATTTCGCCGCTGGCGTCGCCACCGCGGCGGCAGAGATCGCCTGGACTCTGGTCCCCTCCTCCACCACCATAGAGCACCCGGATGTACTCACCCTGTCCCTTAGAGATGGGGAAGCCTGCTGGACCATTGGCCTTATCCGTCCGCCCCACAGCAAGGGGCCCTTGATCGATGCCTTCTGGGCAACCATCGCCGATATGGCGCCAAGATAAACACGCCGTTGGCAAACAGCAGATGGCGGCCGCGCATCAACGATAGCGTTCGACGATACGCGCCAATTCGCCGCTTTGTCGCAGCTGTTGCAGGGCTCGGTTGAACTCGGTTATCCGGGTATTGAAGCGGGAGTGCTTGCCGATGCAGAGATTGAACGGGGTAGAGGCAAGCTGCAGCGGCACCTCGACCACCAACCCGGAGAGACCCAGTTGGTTGAGTTTGAAGCGTGCCACCAGTGGGTCTGTCACCATCAGGTCCCCCCGACCCGCCGCCAGCATTTTGAAGACATTATCGACATTGATGGTGTGATGAACGGTGAAGCCCGCCAGATTCTCCTTGCCCCAGCCGTTACCGAAATAGTCGAGAAAGGTAAGTGATTTGAAGTCGCTCAAGCGGCTGGCACGCTGAAAATCGGTCATCCGAGGGTGGCCAAGCCGGGTAAATACCGTCAAAACCGTCGTGGTAACGGGCTCCTCCACCACCAATGTGTAAGAGCGCCGCTCCCGGGTAGCGATGGTGACAAAACCATCGGCCTGCGCCATCCGCACCAGTTTTTGTGCCCGTTGCCACGGATAACCTTCATGGCGCACCCGCAGCCCCATCTGCGCCACTACCCGATCCATCACGTCGATCATCAGCCCGCGCATCTTGCCCTGTTCGTCACGCCACGAATATGGGGCAAAGTCGTCAAAGTAGACCAGCTTCAACTCGGCCGCTGGCGCCGCCCAGACACTCTGCCACATCAACAATCCCCACAGGATTGCGCTCCCCAGACTGACTCTCATGGCCGCGACTCCATCCACTTCTGCCAACTCTGAGCCTAGTGCAAAGCGGGCCGCGGTAAGGTTCAGGATCCAGTGGAAAAAGTGACCTGCAAAAAGAGAGGGGAAGCAGTGGCTTCCCCTCTCTCGTTCGTTTGTCAACACGCCACCTTACCGATGGCTGTCACGGCTTGCCGGTTACGCCAGCTCGGCCCGCAGCGCCTTGGTGGCATCGACCATCACCTTGAGGGCGGCCTCTGTCTCTTCCCAGCCGCGGGTCTTGAGGCCGCAATCCGGGTTGACCCAGAGCCGCTCGGCCGGGATCTGCTTGGCGGCTTTGCGCAGCAACCCCTCAATCCAGCTCTGGCTCGGCACGTTCGGCGAGTGGATGTCGTAGACGCCCGGGCCAATCTCGTTGGGGTAGTTGAAGCGTTCGAACGCTTCGAGCAGCTGCATCTGGCTGCGGCTGGTCTCGATGGTGATCACATCCGCATCCAGCGCCGCCACCGCCTCGATGATGAGGTTGAAGTCGCTGTAACACATGTGAGTGTGGATCTGGGTGCTGTCCGCCACCGGGCTTGCGCTCAGACGGAAGGCTCGCACCGCCCAGTCGAGATAGGCCTGATGATCCTGCTTGCGCAGGGGCAAACCTTCGCGGATCGCCGGTTCGTCGATCTGGATGATCTTGATGCCGGCGGTTTCCAAGTCAGCCACCTCGTCGCGAATGGCCAGCCCGATTTGCAGGGCCGATTGCTCGCGGCTCACGTCTTCCCGCGGGAAGGACCAGCAGAGGATGGTCACAGGGCCAGTCAACATCCCCTTCACCGGCTTGTCGGTCAGGCTCTGGGCAAACTTTGTCCACGCCAGGGTCATGGGGGTCGGGCGGTCGATGTCACGGGTGATCACCGGCGGCTTGACGCAGCGGGAGCCATAGCTCTGTACCCAACCGAAGCGGGTGATGGCAAAGCCATCCAGCAGTTCACCGAAATACTCCACCATGTCATTGCGCTCGGCCTCACCATGAACCAGCACGTCCAACCCGATGGCCTCCTGACGCGCTATGGCATCGCGGATCTCGGCCTGAATGCCCGCCTCGTAGGCGCTGTCATCGATGCGACCGGCGCGCCAATCCTGCCGCAACACCCGGATCTGCGAGGTCTGCGGGAAGGAGCCGATGGTGGTGGTGGGCAGCAGCGGCAGCTTGAGATCCGAGCGCTGCAGCTCGGCCCTGACCGGATAGGGGCTGTGGCGATCAAAATCGCTGTTGGTGAGGCTGGCGAGCCGTGACTGCACCGCTTTTTTGTGCACCCGGCTGTCGGACTCCCGATCCACGATGGGCTGGCTGTAGGCGGTGACTTTGTCGAGCTCGCCCCCATCCAGATACTCTCTGAGCAGTCCCAGCTCGAAACATTTTTGCAAGGCGAAGGCGAACCAGCTGCGGGTCTGGGGATCCAGCTCCTGCTCCAGGGTCAAATCCACCGGGCTGTGCAGCAATGAGCAGGATGAGGCCACCCAGAGCCGCTCGCCGAGTTTGGCTTTCAGTGCCTTCAGGGTCGGCGCCAGCTTGGCCAGATTGGCACGCCAGACGTTACGGCCGTTGATCACCCCGGCCGAGAGGACCCACTGGGCCGGCAAGTGCGGGACCAGGGTCTCCAGCTGCTCGGGGGCGGCCACCAGATCCAGATGCAGGCCATCTACCTTGAGGCTGGTGATGATGTCGCGCTGATGGGCCACCGAACCAAAATAGGTGGTGAGCAGCAGCTTGCAGGGGCCCGCGAGGCGCTCGTAAGCGTTGAGGTAGGCCAGCCGCCACTCGTCTGGCAAGTCCAGCGTCAGCGCCGGTTCGTCGATCTGCACCCACTCCACTCCTTGGGCGGCCAACTTGGCAAGAATCTCCTGATAGACAATCAGCAGGCGATCGAGCAGTTCAAGGCGAGAGAAGCCGCTCTCTTTCTCCTTGCCGAGCCAGAGGTAGGAGACCGGTCCCAGCAGCACCGCCTTGACCGGCAGCCCCAGCGCCTTGGCCTCTTCCACCTCGTCAAACAGCTGGCTCCAGCCCAGCTTGAAGCGCTGATCACGGCTGAACTCCGGCACCAGATAGTGATAGTTGGTGTTGAACCATTTGGTCATCTCGGCGGCGGCCGCCGCCGGGCCGGTCGGCGCACGGCCGCGGGCCACCCGGAACAGGGTGTCGAGATCGGTCTCGCCATGACGGTGGCGGGCAGGCACTGCATCCACCAGCAGGCTAGTACCGAGCACCTGATCGTACCAGGCAAAGTCGCCCACCGGCAGCAGATTGACCCCGGCGCCGTGCTGGGCCTGCCAATGGCGCTCACGCAGCGTCTTGCCCACGGCAACGAGTTCGGCCTGAGTGGTCTCGCCACGCCAGTAGGATTCGAGGGCAAATTTCAACTCGCGCTTGGCACCGATACGGGGGAAGCCCAGGGTGTGTGCTCGTGTCATAGGTTCATTTCCTTATGCTCATTCATCTGATGGGAAACTGGATGATTTAGCCATCCAGATGTTTACACATCCAAAATGACAAGATAAGGTGACGCTGGCTATTGAATCCTCTTCAAGTGGCTCTCAAATAATCCTCAACTGACCGCCAGTCAGGTTCACCGCGAGGATACAGAGGCCGATGTTTACAGGTGCAAGAGGTGCCGGAGTCAAGAAGCGCAGCAAGCCACCGCCGACCGTAACCTCAGCGCCAGACGCAATCTCACAAGGAGCCATCTTATGGCAGTGCCAAGCAATGCAGGGATAGAGATCAAACACTTGAAAACATTGACCGCGCTGGCCGAGCAGGGCTCGCTGGCCGGTGCGGCGCTGACCCTCAACCTCACCCAGTCCGCCCTCTCCCACCAGCTCAAAGAGCTGGAGACCCGCCTCAATCTGGAGCTCTACCTGCGCAAAAGCCGTCCGCTGGTGCTGACCGCCGCCGGCAGCCAGCTGCTCGCCCTCGCCCGTCAGGTGTTGCCCGCTCTGGCCCAGACCGAGAAACAGTTGCAGGCCCTGCAGAGCGGCGATGCGGGCAGGCTGCATCTGGCGCTCGATTGCCACAGCTGCATCCAGTGGCTGCTGCCGCTATTGCCAGATTTTCGCCGCCAGTGGCCTGGGGTGGATCTGGAGGTGGAGTCAGTGCCGGGCTTTGATGCCATCAATGCCCTGCTCGGTGGCCAGCTCGATCTGCTGCTCACCTCGGACGTGCAGGCCCGCGGCGATCTCCACTTTGAGCCGCTGTTTGCCTTTGATCTGACTCTGGTGATGGCGCCGGATCATCCACTCTGCCACCAGAGCCACATCGAGCCAGGCGATCTGGGGCCGGAGGTGCTGCTGGTCTATCCGGTGGAGCGCAGCCGCATGGATATCTTCAGCCGCTTTTTGCAACCCGCCGGGGTGGAGCCCGCCCGCTGCAAGCCGGTGGACAACACCTCGGTGATGCTGCAAATGGCCGCAGCTGGCCTCGGGGTCGCTGCCCTGCCGCGCTGGGCCAGCGACGAGTTTGTCAGACAGGGAATGCTCTGCGCCCGCCCCCTCGGCAGCGGTATTCGTCGCCATATGTACGGCGCGGTGCGGGCCGCCGATCGGGATCAAGCCTGCCTGCAGAGCCTGTTCGAGCGCATTCGCACCAAGATGGAGGGATAGCTCCCTCAGCGAGGCTGGCCGACCTCTGCCAGCAGTGCAGGCAACTTTGCCTTGATAAAATCGATGAGGGCTCTGACCGCCGGCGACAGGCCGCGCCGCGCTGGGTAGAGCATCACCAGCTTGCCATCTTTGGGACGCCACTCGGGCAACAGTTGTTGCAGCCGCCCATCCGCCAACTCACCCACGCAGGCGTAAAGTGGCAAGCCCACCATCCCGAGCCCCGCCAGCGCCGCCTGTTTGAGGGTTTGCACATTGTCGCTGCGCAACAGCACATTGACCGCCACCTCCTCACTCTCCCCACTGTCGTGCCGCAGCCGCAGCAGATCAGCCTGACGCTCCAGCGAGCCGAAGAGCAGGGCATCCTCTCCTTCCAGCTGGCGTGGATGCGCCAGCGCATTGTGGCGCGAGAGCCACGCCGGGGTCGCCAGCACGCCCCACTGCACCGTGCAGAGCGGCACCTGCACCAGACTGGAGGGGGGCTGCTCGAAGGCCACCCCGCGGATCACCACATCCAGCCCCTCCTCCAGCAGATCCACCTGCCGATTGCTGGCTTGCACGGCGAGCCTCACCTTGGGGTATTGGGCCATAAACGCGGGCAGCAAGCGGGCAAGCAGCGCATCGGCAATGGTAATGGGCACGCTGATCCGCACCAGACCGCTCGGCTCCTGCTGCCGTTGCCGCACAGCCGCCTCTCCGGCCTGCGCCTCGGCCAGCATCGCCTGACAGTGGCGATAGAGCACCTCACCGGCATCGGTCAGGCTGAGTTGGCGCGAGGTACGTTGCAGCAGCCGGGTATCCAGCCGCTCCTCCAGCAACCGGATCCGGCGCGAGATCCGCGACTTGGGCACGCCAAGCGCCCGCGCGGCGGCAGTGAATCCCTGCCGTTGCACCACATGGGTGAAGAGATAGAGATCATTCAAATCAAGTTCCAGTGGTGTCATCGGGCAGCCTTGGTCAGGGTGAGGTGCATTCACATCGTTCCATTGATGGAACGATAAGAACCTATTTCACCAGATTGTCGCCATTTTTGCAGCCATCATAATGGCCCTGTCCCCATCAGACGGTTGCTGCGCGGGCAATCCGCCCCACCAGCAAGGGCCGTTTGACTGTTCCGATATCACAAGGAGTTCACCATGAAACTGCGACAAATCTGCTCTGCCACCCTGCTCGGTCTGGCGACCCTGACCGCCACGCTGGCCACCACAGCGACACCGGCAATGGCCGCCGAGGCTGCCAGCCATCCGACCGTATCACCGAACCGCTATCTGGAGATGCTCTCCCGAGACAATGCGGTACTGCTGCTGGTCGACCATCAGGTCGGCTTGCTGAGCGGCGTGCGCGACACCACGGTGGGCGAGCTCAAGCACAACGTGGTGTCGCTGGCCAACGCCGCCCGCGCCCTCGGCGTACCGGTGATCGTGACCGCCACCATGCCCGATGGGATGTGGGGCCCCACCATGCCTGAACTGACCAGTGCCCTGTCGGATGTGAAGGTGATCAACCGCACCGTCATCAACGCCTGGGACGATCCTGCCGTGCGCGCCGCCATTGAGAAGACCGGCCGCAAACAGCTGATCATCGCCGGGGTATCCCTCGAGATCTGCGCCAGCTTCCCGGCTCTCTCTGCCAAGGCTGTCGGCTATGATGCCCGGGTGGTGCTCGATGCCTCCGGCACCTTCAACGAAGCCAAGCGTACCACTGGGCTGCAACGCTTGCTGGGGGCCGGTATCCCGGTCACCGACTACGCCTCCGCCGCGGTCGAGATGCTGCGCAGCAACGTCGACCCCAAGGCGCACGATGTCTACAGCGCCCTCGACATGCCTTTCGCCACCCTGGTGTGGCAGATGCAAGAGGGTGCCAAGAAGTCGTAACTCGCCCCGCCTTCGGTCAGATGACCGAAGGCTTCTTTTGTCTTCAAGAGGTTATATCGATGACCAGACGTCTGACTCTCTCCGCCCCCGTCAAGGGCCAACCGCTGCACATTGGCAGCGGCTTTGCAGCCAGCCATTTTGGCGAACACTTTTTCAACGGTCTGATAGACCCCGTGGTGATGGTGGATCACTTCCAGATGACCGCCCCCACCTTCGAGCCCCATCCCCACGCCGGGATCTCTGCCGTCACCTATCTGTTCGAGGATTCGACGAGCCCCCACGTCAACTACGACTCCCTCGGCAATCAGGGCCCCATCGAACCGGGCGCGCTCCACTGGCTGGCGGCCGGGCGCGGGGCCGTGCATACCGAGCAGCCGGAGGGGGCATCGCCCTATGTCCACGCCCTGCAAATCTTCGTCAACCTGCCTGCCCGTCAGAAGATGGCGTCGCCTTTTGCCGTCCACGCAGCCGCAGCCACCATCCCCGAGTTTCATGGCGAAGGGGTGCGAGTACGGGTGGTCGCAGGCCACAGCAACGGGATAACGGCACCACACTCAGTAGAACTGCCCCAACCCTTTACCCTGCTCGATGGGCATTGCGCGCCCGGCAGCCGCTTCACCCATCTGCTGGCGGCAGGCTGGAATGCCATGATCTATCCCCTGACCGGATCGCTGACCCTGCAGGCGGAGGGTGAGCGGCACCTCATCCCGGCAGGTCACGGGATGGGTGTCAGCCTCTCTGCCGATGGCGGCGAGGCGGTGGCACTGCAACTTGAGGCCACAGAGCCCTGCCACTTCGTGCTGCTCTCAGGCCAGGCGCTCAATGAACCCCTGGTCAAACATGGTCCCTTCGTCATGAATAGCCACGACGCCATTGCAGATCGGCTGCATGCCTATCAGCGCGGCGAATTTGGTCAGCTCAACGATGAGTGGCTGCGCAACGGCCAATATCGGCCATGAGCACGCTCGCTGGCCACCAGCCACAAAGCACGCGCTGGCCTCTGGTCTTCCTCGCCATTTTTGCCGGTGCCAGCGGCGCCCTCTGCCTTGGCAAAGTGCCCGCCGTACTCGGCATACTGCGCAGCGAGCTGGGGCTGACACTGGTCGAAGCCAGCTATCTCGCCTCAGCTTTCAATACGCTGGCGATCCTATTCAGCCTCTTTCTCGGCCTGTTGCTAACCCGCTGGAGTGGGCGGCAAACCGGGGTTGTCGGGCTTTTGGTTATCGTCACAGGCGGTGCGTTGGCGCTGCCCGCCACCGGGCTGGCCATGATGCTGCTGTCGCGCATTGTCGAGGGGATTGGCTTTTTGCTGGTCTCGGTGGCCATGTCCGCCTTTATCGTGGCGGTGACCCGGGAGGAGGATAAACGGCTGGCCATAAGCCTGTGGGCAGTCAACCTGCCCCTCGGGGCGGCGGCGGGTATGCTGCTCACCCCCTGGCTCACGGCGCAAGGTGGCTGGCGACTGGCCTGGCTGATCCTGATGTTCCCGCAACTCTCTGCCCTGCTGCTTCTGCTCGCCAGTCGTTCGGCAGATAAACTGCGGGTCTGGGCACCCCAAAACTCGATCAACTCGGGCCACCCGCTGCGCCAACTCACGGTGCTCCGGCAGAAGGCACTCTGGCGCTACGGGTTGGCGTTCACGCTCTACAGCCTGATGCTCTGGGCGCTCTTTGTCTGGCTGCCAACCATGTTGCAAGGCAGCCCCGGGATTGGCCAAAGCCAGATCGCCCTGCTTTCAGCGCTGGCGGTGGTCGCCAATATTCCCGGCAACCTGATGGGGGCATGGCTGCTGCGCCGGGGCGTGGCACGAGATCGGCTCATCAGCTGGGCACTGGGCCTGATGGCGCTGTGCGGCATGCTCGCCTTCTGGCCCGGCCTGTCGCCGTGGTGGGCCTATGGATTGTGCCTCGTCCTCTCCCTTTCGGGTGGCATGGCGCCGCCGGCGATCCTCTCGTCTGCGCAGGGAGTGAGTCAGGGGCCGGTGCAACTGGCCATCGTGCAAGGATTTTTTGTCCAGCTCGCCAACCTCGGTCAGCTGCTGGGGCCCTTGCTGCTGGCCGCCCTGATGACAGACAACGGCTATTGGGGAAATGCTCGCTGGCTCTTTCTGGGCGGCTTGCTGCTGGTCGCGCTACTCTATGCCGCGGGCCACCTGCCGGGCTCAAGCATGGCTGCAAAACAGGCTCGATCGCATTCGCGGCAAGATGGAAGATGACGAATAGAGAGGGAAACATCACAGTTCTCGCAGGGAATGCTGGCCGGACAAGAGGCTGTTCAGTATGTTAACTGTTTAATTTTGCTTAACGGTAGCCACCATGTCTCAAGTCGATCTCAATCTCTTTCGCGTCCTCGATGCGGTGATCCGCTATGGTGGTGTCACCACGGCCGCCGAGATGATGGAGATGACCCCCTCGGCCATCAGCCAGGCCATCAGCCGCCTGACCACCCTGGTGGGCGAGCCGCTGTTTGTCCGCCAAGGACGCGGCATCACCCCCACGGCGCGAGCGCTCAGTCTGCACCACGAGATCATGGTGCCGCTGCACGACATGGAGCGCAGCCTGCAGCGCACCGATCTCTTTGATCCCCAGACCAGTCGGCGCACCTTTCGCATCGCGGGGGTGCCCGATATCGATATCTTCTTCCTGCCGGAGCTCAACAACCTGCTGCAGACCCAAGCCCCCAACTGTCAGCTGGAGTGGAACACCCAGGTGCAGGACGAAGCCCTGCGCCAGAACAGCCTCTATCTGCACAGCGTGGATCTGGTGCTGGCCACCAAGCCGATGGCGGAGCAGGGGATCGAAAACGAGCAGATCATGTCCCAGGCCCTGCGCATCGCCTGCCGCAAGGATCACCCCAGGATCCGCCAGGCCCCCGACATGGCCACCTTCTTCAACGAAAAGCACGTGGTATTGCAAACCAGGCGGCTCGACAGCTTGCTGCTCAACACCCTGACCAAGGCGCCGCTGCCGCCGCGCCAGATTGCCTACGAGAGCGACTCCCTGCTCACCGCTCTTCATCTGGTGAGTCGTACCGACTGGCTCTGCGTCGCCAGCCAGTGGCACATGGAGAAGCTGGGGCAGGCGCTGGATCTGGCCAGCTATCCCCTCCCCTGGCTCTCGGAGGATTGCCCCGTCTACATGAGTTGGCACAAGAGCTCCGGTCAGGATACCGGGCTTAATTGGCTCAAAGATCAGGTGCGGGCCGTCAGTTCGTTTTAATTATGCTTAACAGTCAAGCATGCCCTTCTCCTCATCCGGGCTATCGCTCTTCTCGACAAACCGCCTTATGGATAATCCCCCTTCAGGATAATCGGGGGCCTTTTCTCAACCATTAAGGCGCAGCTCATGACGACATCGTCGTGCCGAAATAGCTGCGCAGCGCCTCCACCACCCGCCGCACCTTCTCCGGGATCTCCCGCTGCGGCGTGATGGCGTGGATCTCCATCGGCTGCACCCGAAAACCGGGCAACAGTTCGAGCAGACGCCCCTGCGCCAGATCCTCGCCAATCTCCCCCTCCGGTTGCAGCGAGATCCCCTGCCCCGCCAGCGCAAACTGGCGCAAGGGCAACACGTTATTGCAGAGCACCTTGGCCTTGAACCTCACCCTGTGCTCGCCCCCCTTCTCATCCTGCAGCAGCAAACCGTTGCCCAGCATGTCGCCGCAAAGCCAGTCGTGGGTGGCCAGATCGGCGGGCGTGCGCGGCGCTCCCTTGCGCGCCAGATAGGCGGGGGCGGCGCAGAGCAGCATCCGGGTCTGCCCCAGTTTGCGGGCCACCAGGGTCGAGTCGGGCAAGGTGCCGACCCGCAGTGCCACATCGATCCGCTCGGCAATCAGATCCCGCTTCTCGTCGTCGGCGATGATCTGGATGGTGAGGCCGGGGTGGGCCTGCAGCAGCGGAGAGAGGGCCAGCGCCAGCGGCTGGCCCGCCATCCCCACCGGGGCGGTGATCCGCACTTCCCCGAGCAGGGCGTCGCGCACCTCCGAGAGGCGCAGCTCGGTCTCGCTCAGAGTCTGCTGCAACGCCCGACACCCTTGCCACACCACCTCTCCCGCCTCGGTCAGACTGAGACGACGGGTGGAGCGATGGAGCAGGGGCAGTCCGAGCAGGCTCTCCAGCTGACTGATATGCTGACTGACGGCGGAGGGGGTCATGCCAAGGGATTTGGCCGCCCCTGTCATGCTGCCCGCTTCCACCACGGCGGCGAAGATGGCGTAACGTCTGAGCTGTTCCATTATTAAATCCAGCTTATAAGTGAATGCATTTTTGAGGTGATTATTAAATCATAAATGGCGGCGTAGGATAGCCCCATTCCAACAGTGAAGGAGAGTTCCCCATGAAGATTGCCCTGATCGGTGCCAGCGGTTTTGTCGGTTCAGCCATCCTGAACGAGGCCATCAGCCGCGGCCATCACGTCACCGCCATCGTCCGCGATGTCAGCAAGGTGGCCGCCCATCCGCAGGTCACCGCCGTGGCGGTGGATGCCCAAAACCCGCAGGCATTGGCCGAGGTGCTCAAGGGGCACGATCGGGTGATCAGCGCCTACAACCCGGGCTGGAGCACACCGGATATCTACGACCAGTACCTCAAGGGCGCCAACGCGATCGTCGCAGCAGCCAAAGCGGCCAACAGCTGGCTGCTGATAGTAGGTGGCGCCGGCAGTCTGGAGGTTGCCCCCGGCGTGCAACTGGTGGATACCCCTGAGTTTCCGGCCGAGTGGAAACAGGGGGCGCTGGCGGCCCGCGACGGTCTCACCGCCCTGCGTCGTGAAACCACCCTCGACTGGCGCTTTGTCTCTCCCCCGGTGTTCCTCGAACCGGGCGAGAAGCGCGGTGGCTATCGGATTGGTGGCGATCAGGTGCTGTTCAGCGGCGAACAGCCTGCCGGGATCACCGCCGGTGATCTGGCTGACGGTGTGCTGAACGAGGTGGAAAAACCGGCTCACCAGCGCCAGCGCTTTACCCTGGGTTACTGAGAGCCAGCAATCGGTTAAGGCCAGAATGCGCGGTCACTCACCTACGCTTCCGGTCAGGTGAACACCCGCTCAACCAGAAGGGAGGCATCCGTCTCCCTTCTGTTTTGGCCATTTTCTGTTTTGGTCATTTTTGCCACTGGCAGCTTGCCTCTGGTTATCACTCTCCCCCTCATCATTGCCCCTTTACCCCACAATGGCTGCGCAAAAAACCTTCAGCCCATCAGTTGCCGAATTCCATTTCGAATTTTGTGTATAACTAAGAATAATTTGTTGTTTCCGTCTTATAACACCGAACAGTAGCATCCCCTTTATCCCAGATGGCGCCATCCCGTTTGCCGCTCATCAGACCTGCCCGCACCAGAGGCAGCAGAAGAGATGGCGCCAGAGATAACGAAAGAGTGAGGAGGTGCACATGGAACATTCACCACTGCCGATCATCGATCTGGCTGCCCTCAACGGGGCACCCGAGGTGCGTCGCTCTATGCTGGCCAGGCTGGCCGCGGCCGCCCGCGATGTGGGCTTTTTCTATCTGGTCGGCCACGGCTTGAGCAAGGTTGAGATGCTAGAGACCCTGGCGCTGGCAGAGCGCTTCTTTACTCTGCCGGAGCAGGAGAAGTTGGCAGTGCAGATGGTCAACAGCCCCCACTTTCGCGGCTACAACCGGGTCGGTGCCGAGCTGACCCGAGCGCGGCCGGATCTGCGGGAGCAGTTCGATATCATGAATGAGGCGCAAGCCCTGCCTGCGGCCCTGATCCGTGAACCCTGGCAGCGGCTGATCGGCCCCAACCAATGGCCGGCCGCCTTGCCAGAGATGAAAGCCCATCTGCTGGCGTGGCAGGAGCGGCTGAGCAATATCACCCTCACCCTGCTCACTGCCTTCGCCGAGGTGCTGGAGCAACCGGCCAACGTGTTTGACGACAGTATTCGCGGCGCCCCCTACCAACACATGAAGCTGATTCACTACCCGGGACAAGAGGCGGGTGGCAGCAGTCAAGGGGTCGGCGCCCACAAGGATCCCGGCTACCTGACGCTGGTGATGCAAGACAATCACTCTGGGCTTGAGGTCAAGACGGCCGACGGCTGGATCTCCGCACCGCCCCTGCCGGGAGCGCTGGTGGTCAATATCGGCGAGCTGCTGGAGCTGGCCTCCAACGGTTATCTCAAGGCGACCCTGCATCGGGTGGTGAGCACGCCGCCCGGCGTATCGCGCCTCTCCTGCGCCTTCTTTATGGCGGCGCGGCTCGATGCCACCGTGCCACTGCTCAGCCTCTCCCCCGAGCTGGCAGCACAGGCGCAAGGGCCGGAGAGTGACCCGACCAACCCGCTCTTTAATCAGGTGGGGGAGAACGTGCTGAAAGGGCGGCTGCGCTCCCACCAGGATGTGGCGGCGCGGCACTATGGGCCGGTGGAATCCACTCGCCTCCCACGCACTGAAAGCGAAGCGATAACGGCCTAAGCAGCGTAAAGATCCCTAGGCGGGTATATGCATAAGTCACAAGCCGCATGCACATACCCGCGCTGACAAAAACAACAAGCAACGAACAACAAAACAAGTCATGGCCAGAGCCTGGTCATCACGGAGCAACACGATGAAATTCAAGACCATGAGCGTACACAGCGGCCAGCGGATCGACCCCCAGACCGGCGCCCTCACCACCC
Source organism: Aeromonas sp. s13 (assembly GCF_040907905.1). NCBI lineage: Bacteria > Pseudomonadati > Pseudomonadota > Gammaproteobacteria > Aeromonadales > Aeromonadaceae > Aeromonas > Aeromonas sp. s13. The sequence continues at coordinate 58,664 of NZ_JBFOCS010000088.1, forward strand.
CGCTCTACCAGAGCAGTACCTTCAGCTACTTCAACGCCCAGGCGGGCAAGGAGCGCTTTGCAGGTCAAGCCCCCGGCTTTATCTACAGTCGCTTTGGCAACCCCACCACCGCCGAGCTGGAGCAGAAACTGGCGGCGCTGGAAGGGGCCGACGAAGCGCTGGTGGTGGCGAGCGGCATGGCGGCGGTGAGCGCCATCATGTATGCCCTGGCCGACAGCGGCGATGAGGTGGCCTATATCGGCCCGCTCTACGGCGGCACCGATGCCTTCCTCAAGCAGACCTTCAGCCGCGCCGGCATCAAGGTCACCGCCTACGAGAGCGATCGGGATCTGCTGGCCAACATCCGCCCTGCTACCAAGGTGGTACTGTTCGAAACCCTGACCAACCCCACCCTCAAGGTGGTGGATCCGCGGCTGGTGGTGGAAGCGGCCCGCAAGGTGGGCGCCATTACGGTATGTGACAACACCTTCCTCACCCCCTACCTGCTGCGTCCGCTGGAGCTCGGGGTCGATGTAGTGATGCACAGCGGCACCAAATATCTGGGCGGCCACGGCGACATCATCGCCGGGGTGGTGGCGGGCTCTCACGCCCTGATGAAGTCGATCCGCACCGTGGCCCTCAAGCATATCGGCTCCCCCATCGGCCCGCAGGAGGCCTACCTGCTGCAACGCGGGGTCAAGACCCTGCCGCTGCGGATGGATGCCCACCTGCACAATGCCCAGAAAGTGGCCGAGTTTCTGGCGGCACATCCGGCGGTGAAGAAGGTGATCTACCCGGGCCTTGCCAACCATCCGGGCCACGATGCCCTCGGCGCCTTCGCCAGCGGCTTTGGCGGCATGGTGAGTATTGAGCTGGAAGGCGGGTTTGAGCGCTGCGCCGCCCTGCTCGATAACCTGCAACTGTTCGTGCAGGCGGTGAGTCTGGGGGATCTCGAGAGTCTCGCTTGCCATCCGGCCAGTACCACCCACGCCGCCATGGACGAGGCGAGCCGCCTCGCTGCCGGAGTCAACGACGACCTCATCCGCTTCAGCATCGGGGTGGAAGATGCGGACGACCTGATCGCCGATCTGGCCGCCGCGCTGGCGCAGATCTAACCGGGCGCGCTTTTACTCGCCGACAAAACAGCGGCGAGTGATATGCCTCAAACACAACAACGGCCCATCAAGGGCCGTTGTTGTTTGTCGCGATGTGGAAAATGGGGGATTTACTCCTCC
>NZ_JBFOCS010000089.1:0-8099 GCF_040907905.1 Aeromonas sp. s13
ATTACAGCAGGTTGAGCTGCTGCATGGCGTTGCGAATGCGCTCGCGGGTCGCTTCCGACAGTGGCATCACCGGCAGGCGACACTCTTCGCTGCAGAAACCGAGCAGGGAAGCGGCATATTTGGCACCGGCCGGGCTCGGCTCGGCAAACATCGCCTGATGAAGCGGAATCAGCTTGTCTTGCAGCTCACGCGCTTCTTGCCACTTGCCAGCCAGCGTGAGGTTCTGCACTTCGGCCACCAGCTTGGGCGCCACGTTGGCGGTCACAGAGATACAGCCCTGACCACCGCCGATGTTGTAGGCCACAGCCGTGGCATCTTCACCGGATAGCCAGGCGAAAGGCTTTTTGATCAGCTGGCGTTCGGTCCAGGGGCGTGCCAGATCGCCGGTGGCATCTTTCACCCCGGCAATGCGCGGCAGCTCGGCCAGACGGGCCAGGGTCGCCGGTTGCACGTCAACGATGGCGCGCGGCGGAATGTTGTAGACGATGATCGGCTTGGCGGTGGCATCGTGTACCGCCTTGAAGTGGTGGTAGAGCCCCTCCTGATTGGGACGGTTGTAGTAACCGGCCACATGCAGGGTGGCATCGGCCCCCACCCGCTCGGCATGGAGGGTGTACTCGATGGCTTCGACCGGATTGTTGGAGCCCGCTCCGGCAATCACCGGAATACGGCCAGCGACCTGTTTGACCACCAGCTCCACCACCCGGCAGTGCTCGTCGTGGGTCAGGGTCGGACTTTCCCCCGTGGTACCCACCGGCACAATGCCGTGAGTGCCCTGTTCGATATGCCACTCCACCAGACGCAGCAGCGCTTCTTCATCCAGCTTTCCCTGTCGAAACGGGGTGATCAACGCAACGATTGAACCTTGAAACATGGGATCTCCTTCTCCTAAATGACGCGCATATGGCAATAAAAAACCCCGGTACGATGTGCGCAACCGGGGTTTGAAGCTTCTCAGGGATGAGAGGTTACGCGCGAACGTCGGCAGGCCCGAATTTCAGGCTTTTTTTGTGCTTTCGTTTCAACCCGTTGAACCGCATTTCGTCATCTCTGGTCAAAAAATGGTGTCTGGGCATATTTCGGGAACACGGCATAAATGTCAAGGCGAAAGGGGCTATGTATAATGGCCGCCCAAAATTGCGTGGAGAGACCCGATGAGCAGCCCTATCAGTGCCGTCAGCCAGATGCTGGAACGAAACCAAGCCCTCTTTGTCGGCAAGCGGCTACTTGTCTGCGGCGCGCTGGAGGATGACTACCCCCGCCAACTGGCGAGCCTGGCCCAGACCCTGACCGTCTTTACCACCGATTACTGCTACTACCGCAGCCAGCAGGCCGCCCTCGGCGAGGCTATTCTGTTCGACCACCAGCTTGGTGGCGTCCCTCGCTTCGATGCCCTGTTGCTGCTGATGCCCAAGGCCAAGGCCGAGGCACAATATCTGCTGGCCATGATGACCCCCTTGCTGGAATCGGGTGCCGATCTGTTCCTCGCCGGTGAAAACCGCGGCGGCATCAATAGCGCCGACAAGCTGCTGGCCCCCTATGGCGAAAAGCCGATCAAGCGCGATTCGGCCCGCCGCTGCTCCCTCTATCATGGTGAGCTCTGCAAACCGGTCGCCCCGTTCGATCTGGATAGCTGGTTTGGCCGCTATCAGTGCAAGGCGGGTGATACCGAGCTGACCGTGCTGGCGCTGCCCGGCGTCTTCAGCGCCGCCGAGCTGGACCTCGGCACCCAGATGCTGCTGGCCGCCGTGCCGCCGATGACGGGCGAATTGCTCGATTTCGGTTGTGGCGCCGGGGTGATTGGGTCTGTGCTGGCCAAGCGCAATCCGGCTCTGCGGGTCAACATGGTGGATATCAGCGCGCTGGCGCTCGAATCGAGCCGCCGCACCCTGGCGATCAACGGTCTGAAGGGCAAGGTCACCGCTTCCGATGTCTATTCGGATGTCTCCACCCGTTTCCAACACATCGTCTCCAACCCGCCATTCCATGCGGGTCTCAAAACCTTCTATGCGGCAACCGAGCAGTTCCTGGCCAAGGCGCCGGAATTTTTGCTGCCAAATGGTTCGCTGACCATTGTTGCCAACGCCTTCTTGCGCTACCAGCCTATACTGGAGACACACTTCAAACGGACTGAAGTGATCAGCAGTGATGCCAAATTCAAGGTCTATCTGAGCAAAATGTAAATAAGTGTAAGCAGCACAAGAAAACAGCTAGAGAGCGCCATCCGGCATCTGATAAGGTATTAAGCACACGATAAAAACCACCCCTTTAGGGGTGTTTTTATACCGAACATTGAAAACCTTTTCATGTTGTTAATTCAGGGAGAGAAATACGATGGCAGGCATTTTGACCATGATCCTGGCTGGTGGCGAAGGTACTCGCCTGCAGCCTCTGACCACCACCCGCAGCAAGCCTTCCGTCCCCTTCGGTGGCAGCTACCGGCTAATCGACTTTGTCCTCAACAACTTCGTCAACGCCGACTTTCTGCGCATCTATGTACTGACCCAATTCAAATCTCAGTCCCTCTACCTGCACATGAAGAAGGGCTGGAATATCGTCGGCATCACCGACCGCTTTATCGATCCCATCCCGGCCCAGATGCGAATGGGCAAACGCTGGTATGACGGCACCGCCGATGCCATCTACCAGAATCTCGGCTTTATCGAGCGGGCCGAACCGGATCACGTCTGCATCTTCGGCTCCGACCACATCTACAAGATGGATGTGAGCCAGATGGTCACCTTCCACAAGCAGAAGAACGCCGCCATGACGGTCGCGGCACTTCGCATGCCCATCGAAGAGGCGAGCGCCTTCGGGGTGATAGAGGTAGATACCGAAGGGCGGATGATCGGCTTTCAGGAAAAGCCGAAGCAGCCCAAGCACATTCCCGGCGATCCGACCCAGGCGCTGGTCTCCATGGGCAACTACATATTCGAGACCGATGCCCTCTGCCGCGAGTTGAAACGGGATGCCGCCGAAGAGAACTCCAGCCACGACTTTGGCAAGGATGTGATCCCGAGCCTCTACCCACGTGCCCCCGTCTATGTCTATGACTACAGCACCAACGTCATCCCCGGCGAGAAACCGCACGTCTACTGGCGGGATGTGGGCACCCTCGACTCTTATTGGCAAGCGCACATGGACCTGGTGGCCGACAATCCCCCCTTCTCCCTCTATAACCGCAAGTGGCCCCTGCACACCCACTATCCGGCGCTGCCGCCTGCTACCTTCATCGACAGCGACGAGTGCAAGGTGAAGATCGCCAACTCGCTGATCTCCGCCGGTTGCTTCATTCAGGGCAGCCAGATCCAGCGATCCATCCTTGGTTTCCGCTGCAATATCGGCGCGTGCAGCCATATCAGTGAATCCGTGCTGCTGGGGGATGTGAAGATTGGTGAAGGGTGCTCCATCCGGCGCGCCATCATTGATAAAAACGTTGAAATTGCGCCAGGCACCGTTATCGGTGAAAATCTGGACCACGATAGAGAGCGATTTACCGTATCCGAAGGCGGTATCGTGGTGGTACCTAAGGGAGCAAGAGTTGGCTATTAACCCACTGAAAATCCTGTTTGTTGCCTCGGAAGTTGAGGGGCTGGTCAAGACCGGGGGCCTGGCCGATGTCGCCAGAGCCCTGCCGATGTACCTGGCCCAGAAGGGACATGATGTCAGGATCATGCTGCCCTTCTACAAGACGATAAAGCGACGGGATGAGGCCAGACTGGTGGCATCACGCTGGTTGCCAACCCACCCCGGGCTGCCGGATATCGGTTATCGCATCTACCAGATGGAGCTGGATGGCGTCTGCGTCTATCTGCTCGACTGCCCGCAATATTTCGATCGTCCCCAGCTCTACGCCGAGAACAATCAGGCCTATCCGGATAATGGCGAGCGCTTTGCCTTCTTCTCGGCCGCTGCCCTCCATGCCTGCGAGCAGCTCGGCTTTGCTCCGGATATCGCCCACTGCAATGACTGGCACACCGGCCTGCTGCCACTGCTGCTGAAAACCCGTCACGCCCACAACCCCTTCTTCCAGCAAACCCGCAGCGTGATCAGCATTCACAATGCGGCGTTTCAGGGGGTGTTTGGCCGCGAGCAGTTCTGGGCCATGCCCGAGATCGCCGACTACGAACGCCGCATCAACTACGACTACGGCCACGTCAATCTACTCAAATGCGGGGTGCTCTACGCCGACAAGATCAATGCGGTCAGCCCCAACTATGCCCAGGAGCTGCTGACTCACCTTGGCGCCCACGGCATGGCGCATATCTTCCAGCAACGGGCGGCGGATCTCTGCGGCATCCTCAATGGCTGCGACTACAAGGACTGGGATCCGGAGTTCGACGAATTCCTGCCTGCGACCTACAGCATCGACAACATGGCTGGCAAACAGATCTGCAAACAGAGCCTGCAACAGGAGGCGGGGCTGGCCGTGGCGGACTTGCCCATCTACGGCATGGTTTGCCGCCTGACCGAGCAGAAGGGCGTTCCCCTGCTGCTCCCTGCGCTGGAGAAATTCCTCCACCATCAGGTACAAGTGGTGATCGTCGGCTCTGGCGATCCTGCGCTCGCCACGCAACTGCAAACCATCGCCCGGGATTATCCGGGCAAGCTCGCCTTCATCAACACCTATGACGATCGGCTGGCTCATCTGGTCGAAGCCGGTGCCGACTTCTTCCTGATGCCCTCTCTGTTCGAGCCTTGCGGCCTCAACCAGATGTACAGTCTCGCCTATGGCACCCTGCCACTGGTGCGGGCCGTGGGTGGTCTGAAAGATACCGTGGTGGATTGGGATGCAGATCCCGAGCATGCCACCGGCTTCTGCTTCAACGATCCGACTGCCGCTATCCTGCTCGATACCATGCGCCGCAGCCTGCTCTATTTCCTGCAGGACAAAGAGCGTTTTGCCAAGGTGCAGCGCAATGCCATGAGCACCCGCTTCAACTGGCCTGACTCAGTCACCCAGTATGAACGGATGTATCAGAGCGCATTGGGCCGTTACTGAACGCCAAACGTCAGCTGATTGCTGAAGTTTTGTACCCTTGGCGCCACTTTGGGCGTCAACAGCGAAAAAAGTCCCCTTTGGCTGTTGACGCTCCCCCAAAACTCTATAGAATCCCCCTCCGCAGTGATGCGAAGGTGGCGGAATTGGTAGACGCGCTAGCTTCAGGTGTTAGTGTCCCACGGATGTGAGGGTTCGAGTCCCTCTCTTCGCACCAATACTGCCATGCTGATTCAGCAGCATGTAAATCCAACTAGAAAACCCGAATGTGCGAAGGTGGCGGAATTGGTAGACGCGCTAGCTTCAGGTGTTAGTGCCCCCCGGGTGTGAGGGTTCGAGTCCCTCTCTTCGCACCATGCTTCTCCAGACAGCATGTAAATCAAAACTGGTATCACAATGTGCGAAGGTGGCGGAATTGGTAGACGCGCTAGCTTCAGGTGTTAGTGTCCCACGGATGTGAGGGTTCGAGTCCCTCTCTTCGCACCATGCTTTATCCAGACAGCATGTAAATCCAGACTGGAAACCCGAATGTGCGAAGGTGGCGGAATTGGTAGACGCGCTAGCTTCAGGTGTTAGTGCCCCCCGGGTGTGAGGGTTCGAGTCCCTCTCTTCGCACCATGCTTCTGACATGTAAACACAGAGCAATGCGCTCCAACCGCATTTAAAAACCAGCTGGAGAAAATTAGTGTGCGAAGGTGGCGGAATTGGTAGACGCGCTAGCTTCAGGTGTTAGTGTCCCACGGATGTGAGGGTTCGAGTCCCTCTCTTCGCACCATTCATTACGCAAAAGGCCCATCACGAAAGTGATGGGCCTTTTGTTTTTACTCCTTGTTATGGCTATGCTTTTGACGACTCACCGCTCATCGTCATGCCAAGGAACGCATATGATACTGGATACCGACATTCACAACTTTTACGAACATCTGGTGCTCAAGGAAATTGAGAAACAGGGGCTGCAGCAAAAGCTAAACAGCGATCAGATGGCCGATCTCTGCTGCCTCACCCTCAACCAGCTTCCGGCCCACTATATTCGCCACAATGTCGACATGATCTACTTCCTGACCGACGCCAAGCGCACCGAAATGGAGAAGCTGGTGGTCGAATCGCTCAAGGTGGCACAGCAGAAGATCAAGCAGGCCCCCGTCAAAAGCTCATAACCAGGGCTGCTGCCAGAGCAGGGTAACGATACCGGTCAACCCGGCCACTGGCAGCAAGATCAAGGCGGGCCGCAATCCGGGCTCCAGTATCACCCAGGCAGCCAGCAGAAAACCGGCACTCCAGATGCCGTACTCTTTATCCTGACCCCATGCGAGTACGGCCACCGCCACCAGCAACATCATACCCCGCAATATCCAGCGCATTGTTTTCTCCCCAATCAACAATTGATAATAATTATCATCTTCATCTGGTGGGGATGCAAGTGGCGTCACGGGCAAGCTTCGTATGTGGCCCTTTGTGTCAACAGGCCGCTCAAAAACGGGTTATGAGATCAACTAATTTGTGATTTTTTCAATCAAATGTGCATTTTTGCCAATTTGATGGGGCTTTAACCCGCCGGGTTTGTGGTAGATTGCGGCCTCTTTTTGGGTTGCCTCCTCGGGATCGATGTATCCACAGGACGAGAGGGAGTGACCTTGGCGAGCAAGAGTTTAGGAAGTATCTATGCAAAACCAACAAAACCACATCCGACTACCGGGCATGGCACAGGTGTTTGCCTGTCTGGCCATTTTCCTGGCCCTGGCATTCTCGTTCACCAGCGTGCTCGATCTGCCGATCCAGCTGGCGCTGTTCATCGCCTGGTTCGTCATCATGGGGCTTGGCATCAAACTCGGCCACGATTACAAATCCCTGGAGCAGGCTGCCGTTGACGGCGTTGCCAAGGGGATGGGGGCCATCCTGATCCTGGTCTCCGTCGGTGCTCTGGTCGGCACCTGGATTGCTGGCGGCATAGTCCCCAGCATCATCTACTTCGGCCTCAAGGTGATTCACCCGTCCATCTTCCTGCTGGCAACCTTGATCATCTGCTCCCTGACCTCGCTGGCCACCGGCACTTCCTGGGGCTCTGCCGCCACGGCCGGCATCGCCATGATGGGGATCGGCCACAGCCTCGGCGTGCCTGCGCCGCTGGTAGCCGGTGCCGTGCTCTCCGGCGTCTACTTCGGTGACAAGCTCTCTCCGCTCTCCGACTCAGTAGTGCTGGCTTCGACCATGTCCAACGTCGACGTGGTGGAGCATATCAAGGGGATGCTGCCCATCAGCCTGCTCTCCTATGTCATCACCGCCGTGCTGTTCACCGTGGTGGGCATGCAATATTCGGGCAACGTCAGTCTGGAGCAGGTCAATCTGGTGATGGAGGCCCTCGACAACCAGTTCAACATCACCCCGCTGGCCATCGTGCCGGTGGTACTGGTGCTGGGCCTGTTGGCCAATCGCAAGCCCGCCTTCCCGGTGATCAGCTTCGGCGCCCTGTTGGGCCTGATCTGGGCCATCGCCTTCCAGGGCATGGATCCGGTGAAAGCAATGCACTCGGCTTATAGTCCGTTTGCCATCACCTCCGGCATCGACTTTATCGACAACATTCTCGGTCGCGGCGGCATGGAGTCCATGCTGGGCTCGGTCGCGGTCATCATCTTCGGTCTCGGGTTTGGCGGCCTGCTGGAGAAGGTCGGTATTCTGGAAGTGATCGCCAGCGCCTTCGAGAAGCGCATCAATAGCGTCGGCAGCCTGACCAGCCACACCATCGGCACCGCGTTTCTGGCCAACGTGTTTGGCTCAGCCATGTATGTGTCGCTGATCCTGACCCCCAAGATCATGGCCAAAAACTACGACCGACTGGGACTGGCGCGCAAGAACCTCTCTCGCAACGCCGAGTTTGGCGGCACCCTCACCTGCGGTATGGTGCCCTGGAGCGACAACGGCATCTTCATGGCCGGAGTGCTGGGGGTGGCAACCCTCGACTACCTGCCTTACATGTGGCTGAGCTTCACCTGCATCATTGTGACCATCACCCTCGCCTACATGGGCAAGGCAGTGAACCGGATCCCGCTGGTCGCGGCGGCAAGCTCCCGCTAAGCCATCCTGAAACAACAAAGGCGCCACC
>NZ_JBFOCS010000009.1:0-8811 GCF_040907905.1 Aeromonas sp. s13
GGGAAACCCTGCGTACCGGCGCCCCCAAGACAGCCGAAGATGGCCCGCTGCCGATGGCCTGCTGGAGCTGCAAAGGCCCGGATGTGGCCCGCGTCATCGACGAGCAGGGTGAGGATGGCTACTTCAAGGGGATGTGGGCCAAGGGCGGGTCGGAAGTAGTCAACACCATCGGCTGCGCCGACTGCCACGACACTGCCTCGAAGGAGTTCAAGGAGGGCAAACCTGCCCTGCACCTCTCCCGTCCCTATGCCGAGCGGGCCATGACCGCCATCGGCAAGCCGTTCAAGGAGCAGGGGCGCTTTGATCAGCAGTCCCAGGTGTGCGGCCAGTGCCACGTGGAATACTACTTCAGCGGCCCCACCAAGGCGGTCAAATTCCCCTGGGACAAGGGCACCACGGTTGAGCAGATGGAGGCCTATTACGATGAAATCGGCTTTGCCGACTGGACCCATGCCCTCTCCAAAACCCCCATGCTGAAAGCCCAGCACCCCGAGTACGAAACCTGGCGCGCCGGCATTCACGGCCAGAACAACGTCGCCTGTGTCGATTGTCACATGCCCAAGGTGCAGAACGAGCAGGGCAAGGTCTACACCGATCACAAGGTGGGGAACCCCTTCGATCGTTTCGAGCAGACCTGCCGCAACTGCCACACCCAGAGCAAGGAGATGCTGCAAGGGATCGTCAAACAGCGCAAAGAGGCGGTGATCGAGACCAAGCTGAAGGTCGAGAAGCAGCTGGTACACGCCCACTTTGAAGCCAAGGCGGCCTGGGATGCCGGCGTCACCGAGGCAGAGATGAAGGATATTCTGCAGGACATCCGTCACGCCCAGTGGCGCTGGGACTACGCCATCGCCTCCCACGGGGTGCAGATGCACGCCCCCGAAGTGGCCCTCAAGGTACTTGGCAGCGCGCTGGATAAAGCCGCTGACGCCCGCACCAAGCTGGCACGCCTGTTGGCCAGCAAGGGGATCAGCCACGAAATCGCCATCCCCGACATCTCCACCAAGGAGAAAGCGCAAGCGGCCCTTGGCATGGATATGAAGCAGTTCAACAGCGACAAGGCCCAGTTCCTCAAGACCACGGTCCCCGCCTGGGATGCCGAGGCCAAAGCGGCCGGACGGCTGGCACAGTAACGGCGCCTGCAGGCCCGGCGCCAAGTCGGGCCCGCAGCGGATGGAGGCTTCCTATGGGTGATTTAACGATGGATTTTTTACGACTGATGCTGATGGCAGCCATGCTGCTCACCAGCCTGCAGGGTCAGGCGGCCGAGCCGGCAGCAGCCCCTGTTCCAGCTACACATGAGGTGGAATTTTTACGCAATCCCGACAAGGCCTGCACCGACTGTCACAAGGAGCAGAGCGAGGGAATGCACGGCAAGCATGGTCAGGCGACCAATCCCAACAACCTGGCACCTGTCACCTGCACCAACTGCCACGGCCAGCCCTCCCCTCAGCACAGGGAAGGGGTCAAAGATGTGATGCGCTTTAGCCACAGCCTGAAGGATAAAGAGAGCATCAAGCTTTATCCCATCAGCGAGCAGAATGGAGTCTGCATGAGTTGCCACGAGCCCAAAGTGCTTCGCGAGGCGCTCTGGGCCCACGACGTGCACGCCACCAAGCTCACCTGCACCAGCTGTCACCAGTTGCATCCGGCCAAGGAGCCCATGGTGGGGATCCCGGAAAAATCCCGCATCAAGCTCTGCGTCGACTGCCACAGCAAGCAACATGAGGCCAGCAAGGCCCGGCAGGAGCAGTCCAAACTGGCTACCGGCAAGGAGGCATCATGAGCTGCTCTCGCCGTGACTTTATGGCGGGCATGGGCGCGGGGGCCCTTATCATGATGACGGGGCCGACTCGTTCCCTTGCTACCCCCCTCGCCCGCAGCCAGACTATCGATGAGGTACGCTTTGGCATGCTCCACGATGAGACGGCCTGCATCGGCTGCACCGCCTGCATGGATGCCTGTCGGGAAGTGAACAAGGTGCCACAGGGGGTCTCGCGCCTCGAGATCATCCGCTCAGGCCCCATCGGTGAATTTCCCGACGCCGAGTACCACTTCTTTCGCAAGTCCTGCCAGCACTGCGACAACGCCCCCTGTGTACACGTCTGCCCGACTGGTGCCTCCCATATCCGCAAGGAGGATGGCATTGTGGATGTCGACGCGGACCTCTGCGTCGGCTGCATGTATTGCCTCGCCGCCTGCCCCTATCAGGTGCGCTTTATCAACCCTGTGACCAAGGTTGCCGATAAGTGCGACTTTTGCCGCAAGACCAACCTGGCGGCGGGCAAGGAGCCAGCCTGCGTGGAATCCTGCCCCACCAAGGCGCTGGTGTTTGGCAATCTGGATGACCCGGACAGCCCCATCGCCAAACGGCTGGTGAAGGAGACCACCTATCGCTACAAGCAGGCACTCGGCACCTCACCCAAGTTGTACCGCGTGCCCAAAGGGGAGATAACGTCATGACCATACAAGCGGCATTTCACTTCCCTTCCCTTGTCTGGGACTGGCCCATCGCCATCTATCTCTTTCTGCTCGGCATCTCCGCCGGGGCCACCAGCCTCTCGGTGCTGTTGCGCCGCAATGGGGCAGGCAGCGAGAGCGGCATCATCAAGGCGACCGCCATTCTGGCGCCAGCGAGCGTGATATTGGGGCTGCTGATCCTTATCTTCCATCTGGCCCGCCCCTGGACCTTCTGGAAGCTGATGTTCCACTACCAGTTCGACTCCGTGATGTCGATGGGGGTCATGCTGTTTCAACTCTACATGGCGGTGCTGTTCGCCTGGCTGGCGGTGGTGTTTCGCACCGAGATCGAGACAATGCGCAGCCGGTTGCTGAAAGAGAAGTTCGCTTTTGTGGATGGGCTGATTGGCTGGCTCGCCCGCATCGAGCGGCTGCTGGCGCCGCTGTTGCTGCTGCTCGCCGTGCTGCTGGGGGCCTACACCGGCTTTCTGCTCTCGGCGCTCAAGACCTATCCGCTGTTGAACAACCCGGTGCTGCCGGTGCTGTTTCTGGTCTCGGGCATCAGCTCCGGCATCGCCTCCACCATCTTGCTGGCGGTCACCCTGTTCAAGGAGAACCACCACAGTCAAGGAGTGAGCTTCGTGCATCGCTTCGAGCGACCCGTGCTGGCGGTGGAGGTGTTGCTGCTGGTCTGCTTCTTTACCGGCCTCTACTTCGGTGGCGGCCAGAAAGAGGTGGCGATGTGGGCCGCCATCGGCAGCGGCTTCTGGGCTCAGGTGTTCTGGGTCGGCGTGGTGGGCATCGGCATGCTGCTGCCCCAGCTGCTGGCTCTGCTGACCCCGGCGCCCCTGCGGGAGCGAAACGGCCATCTGGTGCTGGTCTGCTGCCTGACCCTGGCGGGGATCCTGCTGCTGCGCTACTTCGTGCTTTATGCCGGCCAGATGACGGTAGTTTAAAAACCGGTTCACGCTCCTGTTGCGAGGCCATGATCAAGGCTCATGTGCTGCTCGGAATCCTCATGTATTCACATACACTCCGGTTCCTGCACTGCTCTTTACCTTGCTGGCGACCTCTCATGACGGATCGTGAACCGGTTATTGAAAGCTGGGGATAAGCACCAGCCGCCCTTCGGGTGACTGGCGCTTATTTATAACGATGAGTTTTTGCGATTGGTTGTTGCCTGGAGTGTGGATGTTATCCCCCTGCGCCGGTACGGTGCAGACGCTGCGGCATAACATAGACGAATGATTGACTGGAGGTTGTGTGCTGGCGGAGCTCGGCTATCTCTCACTGTTGCTGGCGGCGGCACTCTCCTTGCTGCAGGGCACCCTGCCCTGGCTGGGATTACGGCTCGCCTCCCCGACCCTGCTGCGCTACGCCAAGCCGCTGGCGCTGATCAATGCCATCCTGCTGTTGACCGCCCTACTGCTGCTCGCCAGCTGCTTTGCCCAGGATGATTTCACCGTCAGCTATGTGGCCCAACACGCCAACAGCGCCCTGCCCCTGGGCTTCAAACTGGCTGCGGTCTGGGGCGGCCACGAGGGCTCCATGCTGTTCTTCGTCTTTGCGTTGGGGCTGTGGGGCGCTCTGGTGGCCCTTTGCTCCAAGCGGGTCGATCCGCTTATTACAACCCGGGTATTGGCCATCATGGGGCTGATCGTCGGGCTCTTTGCCCTCTATACCCTGCTCTTCTCCAGCCCGTTTGACCGCCAGTTTCCGGGGCCGCAGGAGGGGCGCGATCTCAACCCCATACTGCAGGATATCGGCCTTATCATCCACCCGCCCCTGCTCTATCTCGGTTACGTCGGCTTTGCAGTCAACTTCGCTTTCGCCATGGCGGCGCTCCATTCGGGCAGACTGGATGGCGCCGTGGCCCACTGGAGCCGCCCCTGGGCGCTCGGCTCCTGGGTGTTTCTCACCGCCGGCATAGTGCTGGGCTCCTGGTGGGCCTATTACGAACTGGGCTGGGGCGGCTGGTGGTTCTGGGATCCGGTAGAAAACGCCTCCCTCTTGCCCTGGCTGCTCGGCACCGCCCTGCTGCACGCCCTGATTGTCTGCGAGAAGCGCGGCGCCTACGGCCACGCCGTGCTGTTGCTCTCCATCTTCACCTTCGCCTTGAGCCTGCTCGGCACCTTCGTGGTGCGCTCCGGGGTGCTCACCTCGGTGCACGCCTTTGCGGTGGACCCCAGCCGAGGCCTCACCCTCTTGTTGCTGCTCGGGCTGCTATTGACCTGCGCCCTCACCCTGTTTGCCCTGCGGGCGGACATTCGCGCCCCCTATGCCCGCTTTGGCTTGCTGTCAAAAGAGGGGCTGCTCGGCGCCGCCATCCTGCTGCTCTGCGTGGCCTGCGCCAGCGTGCTACTCGGCACCTTCTACCCCATGGTGTTCCAGTCGCTCCATCTGGGCTCGCTGTCGGTGGGCGCCCCCTATTTCAATACCATCTTCGTGCCGCTGGCCCTCTGCCTGATGGGGCTGATGACCCAGCTGCCGCGCCTGCGCTGGCAGCAGCTTGCGGCAGGTTCCCGGCTCAACTCGCTGTTGCCGCCGCTGTTTGGCCTGCTTGGCGGCGGGCTGCTTAGCCTTGCCTATCTGGAACAGGGATCGTTTTCCGGTAGCTGGATTGGCATCCTCGCCAATATGGTGAGCCTCTGGCTGATGGCCAGTCTGTTACTCCCGCTCATGCAACCGACATTGCTGCGCGAGTTCACCCTCAATCGGTTTAGCAGCTTGCTGGCCCACCTTGGGGTGGCGGTGTGCGCCCTTGGCATCGCGCAGGTGAGTGACCACAGTCAGGAGGGGGGCACAGTGCTCGGTGCCAACCAACCCTACCAGCTCGGCGCCTTCGAGTTTCGCTATGAGGGGCGCGAGCCGGTGATCGGCCCCAACTATACCGCCGAGCGGATCACGCTTAGCGTGCACAAGAGCGGTAAAGAGGTGGCGCGGCTGACGCCTGAGCGGCGCCACTACAGCGTGCGCACCATGAACCTGAACGAACCGGGCATCGCGTGGGGAATGTTCGGCGATCTCTACGTGGTGCTGGGTGAGAAGATGGGGCCAGATGCCTATGCCATGCGGCTGCACTACAAGCCGCTGGTACGCTGGATCTGGTTCGGCGGCCTGTTGATGATGGCGGGCGGCACCCTGCGCCTGCTCACCCGTCGCCCCTTGCTTGCCTCCCGCCCCGTTGTGGTTAGCGCCTCCCATCCCCGGCTCGAACAGGAGGCGTTATGAGATCCCGCCTGCGCCTCTTTCTTCCCTTGCTGCTGACCCTAAGCCTCGGCATCCTGCTCTGGCTCGGCCTTGGCAACAATCCCTACAGCCAGGATGAGGCGACGCTCGGCCGTACCCTGCCTGCGTGGCAGAGCGACAATCTGCTGGATGGGAGCCAGATCCAGACCACCAGCCTCAAGGGGGAGCCCTTTGTGCTTAACGTCTGGGCCAGCTGGTGCGCCAACTGCCGCGCCGAGCATCCGTTGCTCAGCGAGCTCGCGGCAACAGTGCCCCTCTACGGTCTCAACTACCGGGACAAGGGGGATGCAGCCCGCGCCTGGCTTATCCAAGCGGGCAACCCCTATCGCGCGATACTGGCCGACCCCGACGGCAAACTGGCCCTTGAGCTCGGCGTCTACGGCACGCCGGAGACCTATCTCTTCGCCGGCGACGGCACCCTGCTGACCCGTCATACCGGCCTGCTCACCCGGGAGATCTGGCAACGCCAGTTTGCCCCCCTGCTCGACAAGGCGCGAGCGGATGGGCAAATGAAGGCCGCCACTACTGCACCAGCTATTGCAATATCAGCTCGGGAGACACAGCCATGATGCGCCGTTCTCTTGCCTGCACCCTGCTGGCCCTCGGCATGCTGCTGAGTGCCACTGCATATTCCAGCGGGGTCGATACCTATCAGTTTCGCCATCCCGAGCTGCAAAATCGGGCGCAAGAGCTGGCCCGCGCCCTGCGCTGCCCCCAGTGCCAGAACCAGAATCTGGTGGAGTCCAACTCCCCCATCGCGCGGGATCTGCGGCTCGAGGTATACCGCTGGGTGGACGAGGGGCAGAGCGACGAGCAGGTAATCACTCGCATGACGGAGCGCTTCGGCGATTTCGTCCGCTACGCTCCCCCCTTCAAGGCCAGCACGGCGCTGCTGTGGGGCGGTCCCCTGCTGCTGTTGGGGCTGGCGCTGTTAATCCTGTTTCGCCGCCTGACGCGCACAAAGGTGCAACCCATCCCTGCCGTTAAGGCAATCGATGAGTCAATCCATCAACCCGCCGCCGATCCGCGCAGCGAATTGAATCTGCTGATCATGCACGGGGAACAGGCAGGCCTCTCCCCCGACCAACCACTCTACAGTGAGCTGAGCGCCGCCCGCCTGGCCAACGCCATCCCGGCGGCTGAGCTGGCCCTGCGCGCGCAACTGACCAGCCAGCATGACAATCGCGGCCGCAATCATCGGCACGGGCGGGCCTTGTTGCTGCTTGGCATCATGGCCATCGCGGCCGTTGCCGCTGTGTATCTGGGCACCGGCCGTTATCAGGCGTGGCAGGCGTATCAATCCCGTCCCGATCCGCTGGCGGGGTTGAGCCCGCGGGATCTGCAGGACAAGGAGCTGGGGAGTCTGCATCAGAAACTTCAGCGCAACCCCGCCGATCTCGACAGCTGGGCGGCGCTCGGCCAGCTCTATCTCTATCGGGGCGAATATGACAACGCCCTGCTCGCCTACCAGCGTCTCGCTCTGCTGGAGGGGGGGGCCAGCGCGGCGACTCAAGCCGCCCAAGCCACCGTGCTCTACTATCAGGCGGGCCAGCAGCTGACTCCCGAGGCAACCCGCCTGCTGGAGAGCGCCCTCAAGCAGGACGCGGGGGAAGTGAGCGCCCTGATGCTGCTCGCCTCCGATCACTTCCTGCATGGTCGCTACAGTCAGGCCATTGCGCTGTGGCAGCAACTGCTCGATGGCGAGCGCCCTCGCATCAATCGGGCCGCGCTGATCGAGGCGATCCAGACGGCAAGCATAATGGGCGGGTAACCCCTTGATTGAAGTAGGGTAATCGTGGTGATATGGCGCCGCGACCACGCAAGTGGCTCAGCACTCTCTTTCAATAGACAAGGATGTCTGGATGCAACTCACCCTGTTAAACGACTCGGGTAAATTCGATGGGCTCGATGACACCATTAGGCACGTCTTTGCCAAGACGGCCAACAAATTGAATGCCTTGTTCGATCTCTCCCAACTGGATGTCACCTTCAGCCCTTTTGCCGAGGGGGATGCTCCCGACTCGGGTATCGGTGGCTGGGCCATCAACATGTATCGAATAGAACTCCAGCTTGATCTGGAACGGCCTGATATCAAAGAGGTGATCATCACCGAATTGCCTGCCGTGCTGGCCCACGAAGTCCACCATATCGTGCAAAAGAAGAACAAGGTGGAAGCAGAAACACTGGCCGAAAACCTGATTTTTGAAGGGCTGGCCTGCTACTTTGAGCAGAGGTTCAATGGTGGCACTCTCCCCTCGCTGTTCAAGGAGTCTCATCACCATGACTGGCAATCGCTCCTGGCAGAGATGACACCCCATCTATCCAGCAAGCAGTTCAACTTTTTAGACTTTTTCTACTGCCGTGATAACCGGCCATTTCCCAAATATGCCGGTTACTGGGTGGGGTTCAATCTGGTGGCCAACTATCTGGCCAAAAGCGGCCTGAATGAAATAGAGGTCATGGGCCTACCCGCCGAGGCATATTTCAATTAACACGCCTTCACACTGTTCGTGGCTATCACAGAGCCCAAATCCGGAGAGAAGATCATGATCCCCATTCGCTGCAAGGCCGTCTCTGGCGTTGCCCTTACCACTGTCGATGGCGAAACCAGATTGCTGGTGATGAAACGGGTCAAGGGGGGCTTCTGGTGCCATGTGGCGGGCACGGTGGAGGCGAGCGAAACCGGCTGGCAGACCATTATTCGGGAGTTTGGCGAAGAGACGGGGATCAGGGTCACCGAGCTCTACAACGGCCAGTATCTGGAGCAGTTTTACGAGGCGAGCTTGAATACGGTGGAGGTGGTGCCAGTCTTTGTGATCTATTGCCCGCCCAATCAGGCTGTGGCCCTCAACGATGAGCACACAGACTATCGCTGGTGTTCCCTAGCCGAAGCAAAAGCGCTGGTGAGTTTCCCCGGCCAGAAGGCACTCTACGACCATATCTGGCACCACTTTGTCGACAACACCCCCTCTCCCCTGATGCGGGTCGATATCCGCTGACCGCGCACAACTTCCCCCTATAGATACAACACGCCCCCGGATGGGGGCGTGTTGTATCTAAAGCCAGCCAAGCGCTTTTGTTAGACCAAGCAGATGGCCTACG